>NZ_JBFOCN010000118.1:0-22045 GCF_040907815.1 Aeromonas sp. s6 | reverse complement strand
CGGTCAGTGTGCGGCAGAGGTTTGCAGAGATTTTGGTGCGGAACTGAAAGAGTGTGACGGAGAGGCTGATCATGTTCACATGCTGATAGAGTACGGCCCAACAGTGCAGCTATCGGTACTGGTGAACTCGTTAAAGGCGGTCACATCAAGGCGACTGCGTAATGAATTTCTGGACTTGAGAGGTGCTTACAGCAAACCCGTACTCTGGTCACGCTCTTACTTTGCGGGCTCTTGCGGCGGTGCGCCGTTAGAGGTGATCAAGCAATACATTCAAAACCAGCGGGGCTGACGCCCCGGCGAAATTCCTCTCCCACCTACGTCGGAGGGAGTCCCCTTTCGCATTTAAGATGGAGCAGGTGGCTCTGCGCCAGCAGGCGAGCGATGCCCTGAAACAGGAGGCGAAGGAGGACATCAGCACATCGGCGGCGAAACCGACCCAGTGATCCTTGCCGGACGAGGCGCTCACGGGCGCCTCGTTTCTATACGCGCCCCCCTCTTCGGCCCATGACCAGAATGAACACAATGGCCACAACAGCCTTAATAGCCATTACGGTCAGATTGTTTTCCAGTCAGACATGATTAATTAACCTTCTTGCAACAATCACAAGGAGAGCACCATGTTGCAAGGAACCTTCAAGCGTACCCTGATCGGTAGTCTGCTCGCACTGAGCGTCGGCGCCCACGCCCAGATCAACGAAGTCCACTTCCTGATCCCGGGCGGCGCTGGCGGCGGCTGGGATACCACGGCCCGCGGCACCGGTGAAGTGCTGGCCAAGTCCGGTCTGGTCAAGACCGTCTCCTACCAGAACATGTCCGCCGGTGGCGGCGCCAAGGCCATCGCCCACCTCATCGAGACCTCGGCCCAGTCCGACAAGACTCTGATGGTCAACTCCACCCCCATCATCGTCAAATCCCTCTCCAAGGAGCTGCCCCAGTCCTTCCGTGATCTGACGCCGGTGGCCGCCATCATCGCCGACTACCAGGCGCTGGCGGTGAAGGCGGACTCCCCCTATCAGAACTGGGCCCAGCTGCTGGCCGCCTACGAGGAGAACCCGGCCAAGGTGAAGATTGCCGGGGGTTCCGCCCGTGGCAGCCTGGATCACCTGGTCGCCGCCCTGACCTTCAAGAATGCCGGCGCCGACGCCAGCAAACTGCGCTACGTCGCCTACGATGCCGGCGGCAGCGCCATGGCCGCCGTGCTGGCCGGAGAGACCCAGGCCATCTCCACCGGCTTTGGCGAGGCGATGGAAGCGGTCAAGTCAGGCCAGATGCGGATCCTCGGGGTCACTTCCGACAAACGCCTGCCGGGGGCGGAGCAGATCCCCACCTTCAGCGAGCAGAACAACCCCACCGTCTTCGCCAACTGGCGCGGTTACTTCGCCTCCCCCACCATCAGCCCGGAGAAATCCGCCGAGTTTGCCGCCCTGCTCAAGCAGATGTACGACAAGCCGGAGTGGGAAGTGGTCCGCACCCGCAACAGCTGGACCAACCTCTACAAGTCGGGTCCCGAGTTCACCGCCTTCCTCGACGGCCAGGAGCAGCAGATCGGCGGCCTGATGCGCGAGCTCGGCTTCATCAAGTAACCCTCGTTGTCACATCGCAGGCGGGCGCAGGCCCGCCGCCCATGTTGGAGTCAAGAGATGAACATCACCAAGGAGCGACTGGGGGGCCTGCTGTTTCTGCTGCTCTCCCTCACCTATGGCTACTACGCCACCGAGATACCGGGCTACCCCGGCGACGAATACGAACCCTTCACCGCCAGTACCCTGCCCTATGCCCTGGCAGGGATCGGGACGCTGCTCTCCCTGCTGCTGGTGCTCTTCCCCGGGGGCGAGCCCCTGCGCCGGGAAGAGGGAGACTGGCGCCGGGTCTTCATCCTGCTCGGGCTCATGGTCATTTACGGATTGGGGCTCACCTGGTTTGGCTTCGTGCTCTCGACCATCGCCTTCCTGAGTGTGGGCATCCGGGTGCTCGGTGAGCCCAGTCTGCGCTACGGCCTGATGATCAGCGTCCCCTTCTCCATCGGTTTCTGGGCCCTGCTCACCAAGGGGCTCAACGTCTATCTGGAGCCGGGTCGCCTGTTCACCCTGCTCGGTTTCTAAGGAGTCACCATGTTAGACGGAATCTTGCAAGGACTCGGCACTGCACTGCTGCCGGTCAACCTGATGATGGTGGTGCTTGGCTGCTTCATCGGCACCTTTATCGGCATGTTGCCGGGCCTTGGCCCGGTCACCGCCATCGCCCTGATGATCCCCATCACCTATGGCCTGGATCCCTCCTCCGGCATCATCTTGATGGCGGGGGTCTATTACGGCGCCATCTTCGGGGGCTCCACCTCCTCCATCCTGATCAACGCCCCCGGCTGCTCCGCCACCGTGGTCACCGCCTTCGACGGCTATCCCCTGGCCTGCAAGGGACAGGCGGGCAAGGCGCTGGCCATCGCCGCCTACGCCTCCTTCACCGGCGGCACCCTCTCCGCCATCATGCTGATGGTGGCGGCGCCCCTGCTGGCCAAGGTCTCCCTCTCCTTCCAGTCGGCGGACTACTTCGCCCTCATGGTGCTGGGCCTCTCCGCCGTGGCAGCCTTTGCCGGCAAGGGGCAGGTGCTCAAAGCGCTGATCATGGCGCTGTTCGGCATCATGATCTCCACCATCGGCATCGACCGCAGCGTCGGGGTAGACAGGTTCACCTTCGGGTTGCCGGATCTGCGTGACGGCTTCTCCTTCCTGCTGCTGGCCATGGCCACCTTTGCCCTCGCGGAGATCCTGATGGCGGTGCTGCGCCCCGGCAAGGACAACAGCGAGGAAGAGGCCAGGCAGATGCAGCAGCTCGGCAGCCTCAAGCTCAGCAAGGAAGAGGTCAGAGAGATAGCGCCCCCCATCGCCCGCTCCTCGGTGCTGGGCTTTCTCATCGGCGTGCTGCCGGGAGCCGGCGCCACCATCGCCGCCTTCATGGCCTATGGCACCGAGCGCAACATCGCCGGCAAACAGCGCCAGGAGCAGTTCGGCAAGGGCAGCCTGCGCGGTCTGGCCGCCCCGGAAGCGGCCAACAACGCCGCCTCCACCGGCTCCTTCGTGCCCCTGCTGACCCTGGGGATCCCGGGCTCCGGCACCACGGCCCTCATCCTGGGCGCCCTGGTGGCCTACGGCATCCAGCCGGGCCCGCGTCTGTTCATGGAGCATCCGGACGTCTTCTGGTCGGTGATCATCTCCATGTATCTGGGCAACGTGGTGCTGTTGATCCTGAACCTCCCCCTCATCCCCTACCTGGCCCGGGTACTGGCGGTGCCGCGCCCCGTGCTCATCCCCATGGTGCTGCTGTTCTCCCTGACCGGGGTCTATCTGGTCTCCTTCAACACCATGGACATCCATGTGATGGCCATCGTTGCACTGATCGCCATCGGCCTGCGCCTGCTCACCTTCCCCATGGCCCCCATGCTGCTCGGTTTCATCCTGGGGGGTATGCTGGAGGACAACCTGCGCCGGGCCCTGGTGATCAACGACGGCAGCCTGAGCTTCCTGTGGGAGCGCCCCATCACCCTCGCCTTCACGGTGATCACCCTGACCATGTTGCTGCTGCCCGTCTGGCAGTGGTGGCAGGCTCGCCGGGCCCCCAAGGGGGAGCTTGCCACCAGCCACTGAATCGATGAGCCTCTGCCACCTCTGAACCCTGCCCCATCACGCGTAGAGACCTTGATGCCCACGGGAAGCAAATCCTGACAAAAAGAGCGCCGAAAGGCGCTCTTTTCTTGTCTGGACGACAGGTTCCGGACGACCGGATCACGGCTTGCGGTAACGCCGCTCCGGCCGCCCGACGGTGCCATATTCGAGCTCGGGGCTCGCCAGTTGCTGCCCCACCAGAAATTCCAGATAGCGGCGCGCCGTGGTCCGGCTCACCCCTATCCGGCAGCCTATCTCCTCGGCACTGGCGGCCTCCGGAGTCAGGGCCGTCAGCACCCGCTGCAGGGTGAGAGCATCGATGCCCTTGGGCAGTCCCTCTGCCGCCACCTGCTGCAACGGCGTACCGAACAGGGTGTCCACCGCCTGCTGGTCGATGTCGGCCAACGCCGCCAGGGCGGCGATGCTCTGACGGTACTTCTCCAGGGTGTCGCGCAGCCGCTCGAACACCACGGGCTTCAAAATGAAATCCACCACCCCGAGGCGCATCGCCTCCTGCAGGGCAGCGGCTTCCCGCGCCGCGGTGAGCAGGATCACATCCAGACTCGCCCCCGCCTGGCGCAGCTCTCTCAATAGCGAGAACCCCTCTCCATCGGGCAACCAGACATCCAGCAGCACCAGATCGGGTTTGAGGATCCCTATCTGCTCCCTGGCATCGAACAGGGTGAGCGCCACCCCCAGCACCTCGAAACCGGCGAGGCGCTGCACGAAGCGGCGGTGGATCTCGGCAATGGCGGGATCATCCTCGACGATCAGGATCTTGATCACTTACACCTCCTTGGGAATGTAACAGACGACGCAACTTCCCTGCGTCGTGGCTTCGATGGTGATCTCCCCCTGCAGGGCATCCAGGGTCTTGCGCACCAGGGAGAGCCCGATACCGTGTCCTGGCTCGGGCTTGCTACTGACCCCCTGTTCGAACAACCTGTCCGCCAACTGCGGGTCGATGCCGCCAGCCCCGTCTTCCACCTCCAGCACCAGATCCTGCCCCAGATCGCTCAGGGAAACCCGGATGGGCTGATAGGGCGCACCGTGGCGGCGGGTCGCCTCGAAGGCGTTGTCGATGAGGTTGCCCAGCACCGTTACCAGCTGGGAACCGCTGACACGGGCAGGAATGTCGTGCAGACGGGCATCGGGATCGATCACGAGCTCAAGACCGAGTTCGTGGGCCCTGTGGTATTTGCCGAGCAGCAGCCCCGCCACCTTGGGTTTGGCGATGGCCCCCATCAGGAAGCCGAGCAGGGTCTGCTCGGTGGCCGCCTCCCGCCCGATGAAGGCGAGCGCCTCCCGGGTGGCCCCGAGCTCAATGAGGCCAGCGATGGTCCCAAGCTGGTTGTTGTGCTCGTGGGTCTGCACCCGCAGCAGATCGCTGTAGGCCTGCACCTGGGAGAGCTGGGCACTGAGTTCCGCCAGCTCGTCCTTGCGCCGAAAGCTCGACACGGCGCCGATCAGCTTGCCCTCGCGCACCAGCGGCAACCGGTTGACGATGAGGGACTGGCCGTTGAGCACGATCTCCTCGTCAAACTGGGGGGTCTGCTCTTGCAGGATGGAGAGCATGCGACTGCCCGGCAGCAGGTGACCGATGGGCTGTCCAATAGCGGCCCGGGCAGTGGTGTCGTCCAGGCGCAGCAGCTTGATGCCGTTGGGGTTCAGAGAGGTGAGGCGCCCTTGCTCGTCGATGGTGAGGATCCCCTCGCGCACCGTGCGCAGGGTACAGTCTAGCTCCGCATAGAGACGCCCCATCTGCTCGGGTTCAAAGCCGAAAATCGCCTTCTTGTAGCGCCGGGCCAGCCAGGCGGCGGCGACACTGTTGAGCAGCACGATGAGCAAGGTCATGGCCAGGCCGAAGCGCAAATAGTCCTGCAGATCCGCATCGATGTCCCGCACCAGATAGCCGACCGACACCACCCCGATGATCTTGCCCATCTCGTCACGGATGGGCCCCTTGCCGCGCACCGAGACCCCGAGGGACCCCTGGGCCCTGGAGATATAGGCCTCCCCCTGCAGGGCACGCTCGGGATCATCACCCACCATGGGTTTGCCAATCCGGTCCGCATTGGGGTGCGCCAGGCGGCGTGCCTGCCTGTCCCCGATGACGATGTAGCTGGCCCCGACCTCGGCGCGGATCCGCTCCACCAGGGCATTGAGGCGGACCGTATCCGCCCGCTTCACCCCGGCGATGACGCCGGACTCCCGCGCCACCAGCCGTGCCACATCCAGGGCCTGATCCCCCACCTCACGGTAGCGCTGCTCGGCGACATAGTAGTAGCTGGCCCCGCTCAGCAACACCAGTTGCAGCAGACTGACCAGACAGAGAATGAGCAGGAAGCGTCCTTGCAACCCGAGCCTCATGCCTCCTTGTCGCCTCGCAACAAGTCGAGCAGCAGACTGCCATCGCGCAGGGCCTTGTGCACCTGCACCGAGGTGGGTTTGGTGGGATCTTCGTAGAAGTGGGTGGATTCAATCTGCAGGCGCACCAGGTACTCGGCGGGCAACTGGCTTGCCAGGGACTGGTGCAACATGGGGAAGAGCAGTCGATCGGCCCGGGTGATCTCCCCCCCGAGCAGCAGCTTGCCCGGATTGAGCAGGCAGATGAGGTTCGCCAGCACCCGGGAGAGGCGGCCTGCTGCCTGGTGCAGGATGTCCTGACACAGGCTGTTGCCGGCCAGCGCCAGCTCGCACAGCTCGCGTATGGTGACGCTTTCGGGCAGATCGAACTCCTGCATCCGTTCGCGCAGCTCCCGATATTGCGCCTCCAGCGCCTGATTGGTCACGAGGGTGCAGGCGCAGCCGAAGCCACCGCAGTAGCAGCGCTGGCCATAGGGTTCGAGCTGCAGGTGGCTGAGATCCCCGAGCAGAGCCGACTCGCTCTCGATGAGCTGGCCATTGACCACCATGCCGACCCCGATGTCGTTGTGCACGAACACCAGCACCGCATCCGAGCAGTTCCTGGCGGCGCCCCACTCCCGCTCGGCCTGGATCCAGGTGCGCACGTCGCCGCTCACCAGCACGGGTACCGAGAAGGCTTCCTGCAGGGTGGGACCGAGGGGCCAGTTGCGCAGATCGTAATAGGGAAAATGCTTGACCATGCCGGAGTGGCGCTCCACCTGGCCGGGCAGGCAGAGGGCGATGCAGGCCAGACGCAGCGCCTTCTTGGGCAAAAAGCCCTCGATGGCCCGCACCAGGCTGGCCAGCAGCTCGGCACGCTCCGCCTCGTTGAAGACATGGCGATGGCGTGCCAGGGAGTGACCCGCGAGATCGAACAGGGCCATGTCCACATAGCCGCGCCCCAGGCGCATGGAGAGAAACTGGAAGCGGCGCTCGTTGATGCGCAGCAGGGTCTGGCGACGGCCACGCCCCACCGAGCTCTCGCCGCAGGTGACCACCAGGCCGCCGTCCAGCAGCTCGCGGGTGATCTTGGTGATGCTGGCCGGCGACAGGCCGGTCAGACGGGACAGATCGGTACGGGACAGCTCCTTGTGCTCCTCCAGGCTGGCATAGACCAGGCCGTAGTTGAGCTGACGGATCAAATCGATACTGCCTTTCACGATCTCATTCATAGGGTTGGGGCTAACGAAAGGAACGAATGGCGCGATTTTCACACATTCTGCGCCGATCCCCAAATTTGCCGTCTGGAAATCCTGTCCAGACGGCAAAAATGTGATTAGTAACGGAAGCGGGAGACGAGTTGGCGCAATTTGTCACCCGTGCCTGCCAGGGCGCGGGTGGTGGTGCTGGACTCCCCGGACGCCTCGGTCAGCTCGCTGACGATCTGCTGGATGGCCACCAGGTTCTTGTTGATCTCCTCGGAGACCGCGTGCTGCTCCTCGGCGGCCGTGGCGATCTGGATGTTCATGTCGTTGATGGTGCCGACCGCCGCTACCATGCTGTCCAGGGAGCTGGCGATGTGGCTCGCCTCCTGCACCGTCTCCTGGCTGCGTGCCTCGCTGGCCTGCATCACCTCCACCGCCTGCTTCACCCCGCCCTGCAGGCGCTGGAGCATCTCGTTGATCTCCTTGGTGCTCTGCTGGGTACGGCCCGCGAGGGATCGCACCTCGTCCGCCACCACCGCAAAGCCGCGCCCCTGCTCGCCCGCCCGGGCCGCCTCGATGGCGGCGTTGAGAGCCAGCAGGTTGGTCTGATCGGCGATGCCGCGAATGACCTCCACCACGGAGCCTATCTTGCCGGTCTCATGGGCGAGCTGCTCGATGACCCCGGCCGCCACATGCACTTCGTCCACCAGCCGGTTGATGCTGCCGATGGCGCTGTTCACCACGCCGCGGGCCGCATCGGACTCGCGGGCCGCATCGCTGGTGGCGCTGGCTGCGTTGGAGGCGCTCGCCGCCACCTCCTGGGCGGTGGAGCTCATCTCGGTCACCGCGGTCACCACCTGATCCGTCTCCTTGCCGTGGCCCTGCATCTGCCTGTCCGCATGCTCGCTCAGGCTATGCAGCCGATCCACGGCCCCCAGCAACTGGTGACTGGTCTCCCCCACCTGGCTCACCACCGACTGGATCCGCTCGACGAAGCGGTTGAAGGCGGCGGCCAGCTGCCCCACCTCGTCCTTGCTCTGCACCTTGAGGCGCTGGGTCAGATCCCCGTCCCCGTCGGCGATGTCGTTGAGTGCGGCGACCGCATCCGCCAGCGGACGGGTGACCCGGTTGCCGATCACCACGGTGGCCGCCAGGGTCACCCCCAGGATCACCAGGATGAACAGCACCCCGGTTTTCAGGGAGCCATACATGGTCTCCTCCCGCTCGCTGCGCAGGGTGGCCAGCTCGTTGTCGATGTCATCGATGTAGAAGCCCGTGCCCACGACCCACTGATATTTGTCGAGCACCAGGTTGAAGGAGAGCTTGGGGGCATCCCGCCCGATAGAGGGCTTGTTGGTCCAGTACTCCGAGAAACCATCTCCTTCCCGCGCCGACTTGATGATCCCCTGAATGAGGAAGGCACCCTTGGTATCCTTGTCCTGCCAGCGGTTCTTCCCCTCCATCTCGGGCCGGGTCGGCAGCAGCACGGTATTGCCCTGATAGTCGTAGACGAAGAAGTAGCCGTCGCTGCCATAGCGCAGCGGCCGCAATATCTCCTTCACCTGCTGGCGCACTTCGGGACTGTCAGGCTTGCCGTAGCTGCCCTCGATGGCCGTCTTGGCCAGCATCAGATAACTGCTGAGCAGCGCCTTGCGCTCCTTGATTGCCCTCTCCCGCGCCACCACCAAATCCGACTCCAGATCGCTCCTGGCCACCAGGTAGTTGCTGAGATTGACCACCAGGGCCATCAGCAGCACGGGGATGGCCCCCAGTAACAGGATCTTCTGCTTAAGTGTCATTGTGTCACCCTTTGTGCTGTGTTCATTGCTGCATGATGTCTGCCTAAACGGCATGGGAAGCTGGCCGAAAGGGAAGTGCGTTCGCTACAATCCCGCCACCTTTAATTATCGACCAGATGAGCTGACTCATGAACCTATGTCCTTGCGGTTCCTCTCTTTTTCTTGCCAAGTGCTGCGGTGTACTCCACGCAGGCCAGCCCGCCGCCACCCCGGAGCAGCTGATGCGATCCCGCTACAGCGCCTTCGTGCTGGGATTGGGAGAATATCTGGTACACAGCTGGCACCCGGACTATCTGAACGGGCTGACCGTGGCCGACCTCTCATCGACCGACACCCGCTGGGATGGCCTCGAGATCCTCGCCAGCCAGGGCGGCCCCGATGACATCCTCGGCATGGTGGAATTCAAAGCCTGGTTCCTGGAGGGGGACGAACGTTACTGCCTTCATGAGCGCTCCCGCTTCGTGCGCCATCAGGGGCGCTGGGTCTACACCGACGGCGAGCAGGATCCGGCGCCGCTGCGGGTCGGGCGAAACGACCCCTGCCCCTGTGGCAGCGGCAAGAAGTTCAAGAAGTGCTGCGGCTGAGGTTTCCCCCACGCCGCCCTCTGGCCAGCCCCCGGGCTGGCCTTCTCCCCTCCCGTCATGCTTTCCCCTGCCCGCCTCGACGGTGACGTGAGGTTCATCACATTTCGCTCATCACCTCACATTTAATGAGCGTTTACGAACATTAATTTGGCCCATATCAAACATTTTACGTCGTGGAGGCGCCACACTGGCCTCATCTGGAAGAGATGAGACGGGCACGAATGAAAAGAATCACCACACAAGTCGTCATCATAGGGGGGGGCGCCACCGGCGCCGGCATCATGCGCGATTGCGCGCTGCGCGGCATCGACTGCATCCTGCTTGAGCGGGACGACATCGCCGCCGGCACCACGGGCCGCAACCATGGCCTGCTCCACTCCGGCGCCCGCTACGCGGTGACGGATCAGGAGTCCGCCCGCGAATGCATTCAGGAGAACCGCATCCTCAAGCGGATCGCCAGCCACTGCGTCGAGGACACCGGCGGCCTCTTCATCACCCTGCCGGAAGATGACATCCATTTTCAAAATACCTTCATGGACGCCTGCGCCCTGGCGGGCATCGACGCCCGCCAGCTGGATCCCGCCGAGGCGCTACGCCTTGAACCCAACGTCAACCCGGCGCTGATCGGAGCCATCCAGGTGCCGGACGGCACGGTCGACCCCTTCCGCCTGGCCGCTGCCAACGTGCTGGACGCGAAAGAGCACGGCGCCCGCATCTTCACTCACAGCAAGGTGCTGGGGCTGCTTCGCACCCAGGATAGGGTGCACGGGGTCAAGGCCATCCACACCCGCACCGGCGAAGCGTTCGAGGTGGAGTGCCAGGAGGTGATCAACGCCGCCGGCATCTGGGGCCAGCAGATCTGCGAGTATGCCGACCTCGGCATCCGCATGTTCCCTGCCAAGGGTTCCCTGCTCATCATGGATTACCGCCTCAACCAGCTGGTGCTCAACCGCTGCCGCAAACCGGCGGACGCGGACATCCTGGTGCCGGGCGATACCATCTCCCTCATCGGCACCACGTCGAGTCGCATCGACTACCACAAGATTGACCAGCTCAGCGTCGAGCCCGAAGAGGTGGAGGTGCTGCTGCGCGAGGGGATAAAACTGGCCCCCATCATGGCCCGCACCCGATTGCTGCGCGCCTACGCCGGCGTTCGCCCCCTGGTGGCAGTGGATGGCGACGAGTCCGGCCGCAACATCAGCCGCGGCATAGTGCTGCTGGATCACGCCGAACGTGACGGCCTCCAGGGTTTCAACACCATCACAGGCGGCAAGCTGATGACCTACCGGCTGATGGCCGAATGGGCCACCGACTTGCTTGCCAAAAAGCTTGGCAACAGCAAGCCCTGCCGCACCGCCGAGCTGAGCCTGCCCGGCTCGCGGGATCCGGAGAAGGTCTCCGCCCCCGGTCTCTCGGTACCCGCCGAAGGCTCGGCCCAGTACCGCCACGGCGAGCGGGTCATCGCCTTTTTCCGCGACAACCCCAAGGCCAACGCCCTCATCTGCGAGTGCGAGATGGTGACCGCGGGCGAGATTGAATATGCCCTGCGGGAGCTCGACGTGGACAACCTGGTGGACTTGCGCCGCCGCACCCGCCTGGGTATGGGCCCCTGTCAGGGGGAGCTGTGCGCCTATCGCGCCGCCGGCCTGATGCAGGAGTACGGCAAGGCGGACGGTCGTCAGGCCTGCGTCATGCTGCGCCAGTTCCTGGAGGAGCGCTACAAGGGTACCCGGCCCGTGCTCTGGGGCGATGCCCTGCGCGAAGCCGAATTTACCTACTGGATCTACGAGGGGCTGTTCGGCCTTGGTGAGTGGACGGCCCCCCACCTGGTGAGCGAGCCCCCCTTCCCGCTCGATGCCAGCACCGCCAATTACACCAAGGAGCGCAGCCATGAAATTTGACAGCATCGTGATCGGCGGCGGCATGGCGGGCCTCTCCGCAGCCCTGCGCCTCGCCGAGGCCGGCCAGAAGACCCTGCTGATGGCCTCCGGCCAGAGCGCCCTGCACTTCTCCTCCGGCTCGGTGGATCTGCTGGAGAGCGACGGGGATCCCCGCGCCGCCCTGCCCGCCTTCATGGCGGCCCATCCGGATCACCCTTACAGCAAGGTGGGGATGCAGAATATCGAGGGGAGTCTGGCCGACCTGCAACGCCACTGCGCAGAAGAAGGGCTACCCTTGATGCGCCAGGAACACAACCACCAGCGGCTGACCCCCATCGGCACCCTCAAAGCCACCTGGCTCTCCCCCGACACTTGCGCCTGCATGACCGATGCCCCCGCTCCGGACGCCATCCTGCTCGCCACCCTGGAGGGATTTCGCGATTTTCACCCGGCGCTCGCGGCGGCGAATCTCGCGACCCACGCCCGTTTTGCCCACAGCCGCATCCTGACCGGGGAAATTCGCCTGCCCCAGCTCGCCCAGTTCAGCCGCAATCCCCACGAGTTTCGCTCCGCCGACATCGCCCGCCTGTTCGACAAGCAGGGGCCTGACCAGCAGGACCTGCTGGCGGATCTGGCCCGCGAGATCAGCCGCATGGTGCAGGGATGCGGTGTGCCCGGCTGTCGCCATATCGTGCTGCCCGCCTGCCTGTCGCTGGGGCTGGTCGGCCCGCGTCTGAGCGAGCTGGAACGGCGCACCGGCTGCACCATCAAGGAGGTGGCCACCATGCCGCCGTCCCTCATCGGCATGCGGATGCAGGAGGCCCTCAAGCGCCGCTTCATGGCCCTTGGCGGCACCTTCCTCACCAGCGAGCGGGTGCTGGGCGCCCGCTATGACGGCGACAAGGTGATCGGGGTGCACAGCCAGCACGGGGAGGATCAGCTGTTCGAGGCGGACCACTTCGTGCTCGCCTCCGGCAGCTTCTTCAGCCGCGGGCTGGAGTCGCGCCTCGGGGGCATTCGTGAACCCATCTTCGATGCCGACGTACTGAGCCTTGCCGAGCGCGACGCCTGGGCCGGCCGCCGCCTGTTCGACCACCACCCCTTCATGGGCTTCGGGGTCAAGACCGACGAGCGGCTGCGGGTGCTGCGCGGCGGCAGACCCCTCACCAACCTTTACGGCGCCGGCAGCGTGCTGGCGCACTATGACCCCATTAAAGAAGGTTCCGGCTCCGGCGTGGCCGTTGCCACCGGCTGGCAAGCCGCTGGCCATATTCTGGCGGAGGGCTGAGATGAATCACATATTCCCACTCCAACGACACGGCGTGCTGGCCCACGACGATGCCCAATCCAAGGGGGGCTCTGGCTCAGGTGTCGCTGTCGCCACCGGCTGGCAGGCCGCCGGTCACATTTTGAGTTCAGCCCAATGATGATTTCGCCCCATATCCCGTGCCTTCACACCCAACGGGAGGAGAACTGACATGCTACTGGATCATGCCAACCAGACTTTCGATCAGTGCATCAAATGCACCGTCTGTACCGCCTACTGCCCGGTGGCCAAGGCCAACCCGGCCTACCCCGGCCCCAAGCAGGCGGGCCCGGATGGGGAGCGGCTGCGCATCAAGAGCCCCGAGCTCTTTGACAGCGCCCTCAAGTACTGCACCAACTGCAAGCGCTGCGAAGTGGCTTGCCCGAGCGGGGTGCGCATCGGCGACATCATCGCCAAGGCCAAGCACCAGTACAGCGGCTTCAAACCGGGGATCCGCGAGTTCGTGCTCTCCCACACGGATCTGATGGGCAGCATGTCCACCCTGATGGCCCCGGTGGTCAACTTCACCACCGGCCTCAAGCCGATGAAGCAGGTGCTGGACAAGGCGCTGGGGGTCTCCTCCCACCGGGACTTGCCCAAATATTCACAAGGCACCTTCCGCGGCTGGTACAAGAAGCAGAAAACGACTCAGGCCCGCTTTGCGCGCCAGATCGCCTACTTCCACGGTTGCTATGTGAACTACAACCACCCGCAACTCGGCAAGGAGCTGGTGCAGGTGCTCAATGCCATGAACATCGGTGTCCAGCTGCTTGCGCGAGAGAAGTGCTGCGGCGTGCCGCTGATTGCCAACGGCTTCATGGACAAGGCCAGGCAGCAGGCGGCCTTCAATATCCAGCAACTGGAGAACACCCTGCTCGGCAACGAGATGCCGCTGCTGGCCACCTCCTCCACCTGCGGCTTCACCCTGCGGGACGAATATCCCCACCTGCTGGAGCAGGACAACCACAAGGTGCGGGATCGCATCTCCCTGGTGACCCGCTTCCTGTGGAACGAGTTCGATCGGGGCAACAAACCGGCCATGAAGCCCCTCAATCTGCACATCGCCTACCACACCCCCTGCCACCTGGAGAAGATGGGGGGCGTCATCTACACCCTCGAGCTGCTGCGGGCCATCCCCGGCGTCAAGGTGACGGTGCTGGACTCCCAGTGCTGCGGCATCGCTGGCACCTACGGCTTCAAGTCCGAGAACTACGACACCAGCCAGGCCATCGGCCAGGGGCTGTTCGATCAGATAAACCGGCTCAAGCCCGATCTGGTCATCACCGACTGCGAGACCTGCAAGTGGCAGATCGAGATGAGCACGGCGTTTCGCTGCGAACACCCGGTGCACCTGCTGGCACGGGCGCTGGCCTGACCGCCATCCCCCCGGTCCGCCCATCATCACGGGCACCGGCTTGGAAGCGACACGCCCCGGTCAATGCCTGCGCCCCCTCTGGCCGGCATTGACCGGGATCGGCGCGGCAAGGCCCTGACGCCGCCCGGGCAGCCCGATGGGAGGCCCGGGCGGCGAATTCCTTTGGTTGTTTGAACTACCCACACAGTGAAAAGCAGCAACAACACCCACCCCGTTAAAATCCACCTCCCATTACCACCACCGGGAAATATCAAGCCAGCATATTCAGCCAAAAAAAGAGCCGGCATTCGCCGGCTCTTTGCATCATCTCACCCCATCAGGGGTGCTGGATGATCAGGCTGTGCTGATCCAGCATGGATTGCAGGATGTCGTGAGAGGAGGAGCCGCTCAGGTTCCAGCTACTCAGATCCACGTCCTTCAGGGTGATCTGCTGGGTGACATTGCCATCCCCCGCCGGGGAGACCGACAGGCTCACGTCACTCAGGCCATTGCCGGTGCTGGTCACCGATGCCTGGAGATGACCCAGCAGGCCATCCACGCTGTTGTCGGTCACCCCCTTGAGCAGGTCCGCCAGATCGATCCTGTCCCCCTCCTGGGGACGGAAGTCGGTGATGGTGTCTATCGCCGGAGAGGCCGTCGTCCCCTCGTCACCACTGCCCCACACGAAGAGATCGCTGCCGGCGCCACCGGTCAGGATGTCATTGCCCTGACCGCCCCGCAGCACATCATCTCCCATGCCGCCCAGGAGGCGATCATTGCCGGAGGAGCCGAACAGCCAGTCCCCCTGATCCGAGCCCAGCAGATCGTGACCGCTCTGGCTGTGGATGGTGATGGTCTCCGTGGCCGAGCTCAGGGTGCCGCCACCCAGGCTGGATTCGGCACTCAGGGTGAGGGCATGATCCCCCGCCGGCAGATCCTTGAGGTAGATGGGCACGGACTGGTCCATCGGCAGCAACCAGTCGTTGCCATCCGCGTGGCCGACGCTCTGGCCGTGCTCGTCCACCACCTGGGCGCTGCCGAGGTTCTGGATCCGCACCGACAGCTCACCCGGGGCCGGATTGACCACGCTGGCGCTGAGGTTGAGCGGCACCCAGGCCCCTTGCAACGCAAGGATATCGTGGGTGCCGACCCCCAATTGGGGATCGTCCGGCTCGGCCGTCACCTGGATGGCAATCTGGGCGCTGTCGGTCATGACGCCACCGGCACCGGTATTGCCCTGATCCGAGGTGGTGATGCTCAGGTTGTCCTGACCCCAGAAGTCCCTGGCTGGCTCGTAGTGCAGGTTGCCTGCCAACAGACCGTTGAGATCATCGAGCGACCCGACCAGGGTCACCACGCTGGTCCCCGCCCCCTGCACCGAGACGGCGCCTGCCGCCCCCAGCAGGGTCAGCACACCGTGCTCCACCCGCAGCACCATGGAGATGGGCGCACTGCCAGCATCCACGTCCTTCACGCTGATCCCGGTGAGCGACAGGGAGCCATCCTCTTTCACCTGCAATGAGCCCGGCACCTGGGTGACAGGGGCATCATTGACTGGCTCGACCTCGATGGGCAGCACGTCGGTATCGCTCAGGGGGCCACCGCTGCCGGTGTTGCCAAGATCATTGGTCACCATGGTCAGGGCATCCTGGCCATTGAAGTCCTGCTCGCCCTGATAGGTCACGCCCCCTGCGAGCAAGGCATTGATGGCATCCTGGGAACCGCTCAGCACCAGGGTGTTGCTGCCGCTGCCGCTCACCGTCACGCCACTGCCCGCCACCAGTTCCAGGGTGCCGTGCAGCACGGAGAGGGTGACAGAGAGGGGGCTGTTGCCCGCATCCACATCGCTCACCTGCAGCCCGTGAATGGTGAAGGGCTGATCTTCCTGCGCCACCTGGGGCGTCGTCGGCAGCTGGTTGACGGGGGCATCGTTGACCGGTTGTACCAGGATGGGCAGCACATCGGTGTCACTCAGGGCGCCACCGCTGCCGGTATTGCCCCGATCGTCCGTCACCATGGTCAAGGCGTCATTGCCATGGAAGTCCGGGTCGCCCTGATAGGTGACGCCGCCCGAGAGCAGGGCATTGAGATCCGCCAGGGTGCCGGTCAGCACCACATCGCCGGTACCGTTGCCGGTCAGGGTCACGCCGCTCCCGGCCGGCAGGGTCAGGGTGCCGTGCTCCACCGAGAGGCGCACTTCCATGATGCCGTTGCCCGCATCCACGTCCTTGACCTGCAGACCCTGGATGACGAACGGCTCGTCCTCCTGTGCCACCTGGGGATCATCGGGCAGCACGTTGACGGGGGCGTCGTTGACCGGGCTCACATCGAGATGGATGGTGCCGTTCACTTCGGGGCCGAGGGCGCCGTTGTCCAGGCTCTGGGCCGTCACCTTGATCGCCATGGCGCCGTTGGCGTCGTTGGTCACGAGCTCCACCGCGTCGAGCTTGCCGCCGTCCGTGGTGATCTGCCAGCGGCCACCGCCGAGATCCACCACGGTACCGCTCACGCCGCTCGGCAGGCGGATTTCTGCCCCGTCCGGCACCCCTTCCAGGGTGACGCGCACCTGCTCGGGCCCGTTCTCGTGCACATTGCCGGCATTGCCGCCGGTAGCCTGGGTATCCCGGGTCTCCACCCCCAGGTTCAGGGTGATCACATCCCCTTCGGTGCCGCTCGCCTGCTCCTGCATGTCGGTGATGACCGCATCCCCCACCGGATTGACGGTGACGGTGAAGCCCGCACTGGTTTCAAGGGGCAGGGTCAGCCCCTTGTCCAGGGTGAAGGCGCTCAGGGTCAGACTCACGGTGCCGCTGAAGTCCGCAGGCGGGATCAGGGTCAGCTTGGAGAAGTCGGTGCCCACAGGCACCTGCCACACCCCGCCGCCGTTGTTAACCGCCGGGGCGGACAGGGTGAAGCCATCCGGTACCCCCTTGATCTGCAGCCCGACGATCTGCTCGGAGCCATCGTTGTCGATGAGGCTGGCCCCCAGCCCCCCCAGGCTCACGCTGCCATCTTCCTGGCCCGTGACGTTCTGGACCGTGAGGTTGGCCGGATCGTTCACCGGCAGCACCTCGAAGCTCACGTTGCCGCTCCAGCTCCCCCGATCCGGGCCCGTGGTGGCGGTATCGAGAATATCCACCGTCACCGCCAGCGGCACCTTGCCGCTGAAGTGTTCTTTGGGCACGAACACCAGATCCTTGAGATCCGCCGGGTCGTTCACCGTGAGGGTGGAAACCGGCTGGCCGTTCTTGTCGAGGAAGTGACCATATTGGGGATCCACGGTCACGACCACCTGCTCCACGGTCTCGAGACCGCCATCGGCCACCGAGGGGCTGATGTCGGCGAGCTTGACCGAGAGATCGAGATGAATGTCGGTGTCTTCCAGGTTGTCAGGCTGGCCGTCGCCGTTTACGTCCTTCACGTTCAGTTGCAGCTCGGGCAGGCCGTCCGCCCCGCCGTTGATGTCCACCTCCGGGGTGATGGAGAGGGTGACGTCCTTCTCCACCATCTTGGTGTCACCGCTCACGGTGTCGGTGTTGACCAGGCGCACATTGAAGTGCAGGCCGTCACCGGCATAGTCTTGCGGCAGGGTCAGGGTCAGGCGGTCGAGATCATCGAGGCCGCCCGGCAACTTGATGAGGTACTCGCCGTTGACGAAGTCATAGGTGAGCCCCTGTACGTTGACGCCCGGAGGGAGACCAGTGATGACGATGCTGAGCTCGTCGTCCCCGATGTCCGCCGTGCCCAGGGTCACCATCTGCTTGAGCTGGCTGCCGAAGTTGACGCCGTGATCCTCCACCCCGGTGATGGGGGTACTGTTGTCAAAATCGACATCGGCGGCCACCTGACCCGAGTGGGTCGCGCCATGGAAGTCGGCGCTTGCGGTGATCTCCCGATAGGCCGGGGCGCTCACATCCCCCTCGTTGTTGTCACCAAGGTCGACCACCCTGGCGCTCACCTTGAAGGTGACGGTGCCGGTGAAGCCATCCGGCGAGCGCAAGGCGTAGCTGCCGAGGGCGTCGTGGGGCACCGTCCAGTTGCCCTTGCCATCGTTGATGCCGCCCACCACCACGAAGCCGGGGGGCAGATCGCTGATCACCAGGTAGTCGATGACCTCATCGCTGCTGGGGTCCAGATCCTCGAACACGAAGACGCCGTCCAGCGGGATGTCGTGCCCGTCCGGGCTCTCCAGCTGACCAGTCTGCACCAGGTTGCCATCAGGCTCCACCACCGCCTGGATATCCACATGCAAGGTGCCGTCGATCACCTTCTGGGCAGTGGCGCTGGAGTCCACATCCACTTGTGTCACCGTGACATGGCTCTGGAGGGTGGTGTCCCTGTCGCTGTCTTCGGGCCCTTTCACCAGCAGCTGGCCACCGCCGAGCAGGCTTTGCAGCTCGGCGTCGCTCAAGTCCACGGCGCCGCCGCTCACGGTCAGCTGGGTCTCGACCCCACCCACGCGGATCCAGACTTCATACCCGGGTTCGATACCGGAAAGGCTGAGGTGGGTCACCTTCTCGGCGCCGTCGGTCAGGTCAGGCTGCCAGTCGAGGACGGTGAACTGATCCTCCAGGCCATGGCTGGTCTTGGCATAGTCGGTGGCGTCGATGGCCGGCTCCACCTTGATGGTGAGGGGCACGTCGAAACTCTTGTGGTCGCCGTCATTTTCGGTCACCACCACGTGGCCGACCAGGTGCAGATCGGCGGTGCTGTTGGGGGGTGGCTGGATCTGCAGGTTGCCAAGGCTGGTCACATCCACCTGATAGAGAGGATTGCCCTTGCCATCGAGCCCGGCGAAGGTCAGGGTCAGCTCCTTGCCACTGCCGTCGAATACCTTGGCCCCTTCCGGCAGCCCTTCCAGCACCAGGTTGAGGGTTTCCGAGTGATCGAGCGGGGTATCCGTCCACTCCCCCGAGGTGAGCTTGAAGTCCAGCGGTGCCCGGCCATCCTCTTGGATGGTGATGCTGTAGCCGTTGCCATCCTGGGTCCAGTCGGTGGTATTGAGATCGAAATGGGGTTCATCCACCACCCCCACCAGATCCACGTGCAGGCTCTGGCTGCCGGTCTCCTTCTCGTTCACCACGGTGTGGGTCTGGCCGCTGGCATCGGTCAGGATGGCGGTGTCCTTCACCACCCCCTTGATGGTGAGATCGAAATCGACGTTGCTGTTTTTGGGCGGCAGCAGCTTGAGGTCATTGATGCGGTCATAGGGCACCTCGTAATAGCCGTTGGCATCCAGGGTGACCGCCACCCCACCCAGCAGCAGGGTGGCACCGGCGGGCAGGCCGCTGATGCGCACGAACAGCTGCTCGGAGCCATCTGTGGTGTCTCCCAGATGGGCGAGCCCAATCTTGCTGCCCAGATCGATCAGGGTATCTTCCTTACCCTGGATCTCGCGCACCGTCAGCTTGGCGTCGTCCGCCAGCGGGTTCACGTTGACAATCACCTCCAGCGGATCGCCGAGGGCCGTCTCCTTGCCGGTCACCACCGGGGTCTTCTCGGTGCTGACCGGGGTCACAATGAGCTTGATGTCACCGCTGTAGTCCTTGCCGGGCACCACCGTCACCTTGTTGATGTCGCCACCGGCCACCGCATAGAGGCCGTTCGCCCCCGGGGTGAGCACCTTGCCGTTCAGGGTCAGCGTGCCCTGGCCGGACGCCCATTTGATCTGGTAGCTCAGGGTCTCGGAGCCGTCCGTATCGGTGAGACCCGCCTTGACGTTGAGGGCGATGCCGCTGCTGTCCTCGTCCGTGGTGTAGTGCTGGTGCGTGCTGCCCGCATCCCACAGGGGTTTGTCGGCAATGCCCTGCACCGTGATGTCCAGATTGCCGGTCAGCACCGGGGGCTTGCTCCCCTCGGTGACCCCCACCTGCAACTGCACCGGGAAGCGCAGCGCAGCACCTCCGTTGTTGTAGCTCGAGTAGTCGTGGTTCGGCACAAAAGTGACACCGGTGAGCTGGAACTTGTCATCGGTGTTGGCCACCGCCACCATGGCCGCGGGCGGCACCTCATACCAGGTCTTGCCCCCCTGGGTGATGGTGGTCAGTGCGACGCCGTTGAAATAGAAGGTGCCGTGAGCATTGGCCGGCGCCTGGATCAGCAATTTCTCGACGAACTCGCCCCGATCGTAGTCGCCGATGTCCAGGGCCATGGTGATGGGGATGCCATGAGTGGGATCACTGGCCCCCGCATCCTCGGCGCCGGTGACTGCGCTCACGGTGAGCTTGCCCGCCTCGTCCCATATGGTCAGGGTCAAGACACCGTCATCGGTGTCCCCATCCCCGTCCACCAGGTGGAAGTCGATGGTCTGCACCAGGGTATTGTTGCTGTGATTAACGCCGGATGTCGCCGTGAAGCTGTAGTTGCCCTCGGCACTGATCACCAGGGTGCCGATCACTTGTCCCGTGCTGTCGGTGACTGCAATGCTGGTGTTGCCGCTGGCGGCGATGGGGTGCTCGGTGCCATTGATGGTCACCGATCTCACCACCGCATCGTCCGCCCCCTCGCTGGCAGTGGCCAGCAGATCGCCGGTCACTTTCGCCCCTTCATTCAGGGTCTTGCTCGCGTCCACGGCCACGGGTACGTCATCCTGCACGCTCACATGGCCGATCACTTCGGCACTCAGATCCCCGTCACTGTCCCGTGCCTGCAACGGCAGCTGGATATCCAGCAGATCCTTGCCCTGGACGCTGTGATCCAGATTGCCGGTCAGCTCGAAGGTGTAGCGGCCGGACACATCCAGGGTCAGCTTGAAGATGAGCTTGCCTGCGCTGTCCTTGCCAAGGTAGACACCCGGCTGGCTGTCTGCCCCAATGGTGACCGCCTTGCCCCCCGACGTCAGGGTATTGAGGGCGTTGAAGCGGGCTACATCCAGTTGCAGGGAAACCACCCGGTCACTCCCGGCGGCGATCGTCACCTGGCCGATGGCAACCTCTCCCGTGCCTGACGGGCTGGTACCCCCATGCTGGCCACTGCCCCCGTTGAGGTCCGACTCCTTGA
Source organism: Aeromonas sp. s6 (assembly GCF_040907815.1). Lineage (NCBI taxonomy): Bacteria > Pseudomonadati > Pseudomonadota > Gammaproteobacteria > Aeromonadales > Aeromonadaceae > Aeromonas > Aeromonas sp. s6. Next base: position 913 of record NZ_JBFOCN010000118.1, on the reverse strand, counting down.
CGGTCACCCCCTCGATGGCGGTGATCACGGGATCCGCCGCATCGGTGATCACCGCCGTGGTGCTGCCGGTGATCACACTGCCGTCGCTGTCGGTCACCTTGACCGGCAGGCTCAGGTTGAGCTTGTCGTCAGCCCCGTGATCCAGGTTGGTGTGTACCGTCACCTGGTAATCGAGGGTTGCCTGGGTGTGGGCTTCGATGCGCCCCGGCACGCTCGGCAGGGTCACCGTCAGCACCAGGGTGCCGCTCGCAGTCACTGCCTGGAAGCTGTGGCCGTTGCTGCCCGCCACCTCTTGCCAGGTGAGGGTCTCACCGTTGTGGGTGATGGCCTTGCCACTCCCATCCACAACTTGGCCCGAGAGGGTCAGCCGCACGTCCACCACGGGATCGGAGTCCGCCCTAATGGTCAGGGTGCCGGTGGCATGCTGATCATCGCCGGTCTGGTTGTTGGCGGCACCGTCGAAGCGCCCCTCGCTCAGGGTCACGCCGGTCAGGGTGAGGGTCGGGTTGGCCCCTTCCGAAATGCGAATGTTGAGGGTGCCCGTGGCGCTGTCGTTGTTGCCGCTGCCCTTGTCGCTGTCGACGATGTTGAGCTTGAACGGCAGGTCGGTCGCGGTGTTGCCGCTCTGGTGAACCCCCTCAAACAGGGTCACCTTGTAGTCAAAACCGTTGCTGGCGGCGTTGTCCAGCTTGCCCACCAGTTCGACCTGAAGCACCTCGACGCGCTGGCCATTGACTTCCACATAGCCTTTCAGCACCTGATTGCCCGGGATGCTGGCATCGCCGTCGACCAGCTCGTATTTGACGCTCTGGCCCAACGCGGTCAGGGCCGGCTGCTCGCTGATGTCGGCAAACGACACCTCGCTCACCCGATCCGAACCCGCATTGACCTGGAAGTGGCCAGTGCCGGTCAG
>NZ_JBFOCN010000117.1:0-3387 GCF_040907815.1 Aeromonas sp. s6 | reverse complement strand
TTGCGCGATGGCGAGGTGTTTGGCCGCCGCCTGCTCGGCACCATCAAGGGCTATCAGCATCATTCTGACACCCCCTTTTCGGTGGAGGTGCTGGAACCTGACTTTGTGCCGTTCGAGATGAACAGCGTGGCGGATGGGGTCAGGCAGGGGATCAAGGTCGATGCCTGGCGCCGTCCGAAATCCTACTTTGTGATGTTCGATCACCCCGGCGAAATGCAGGGCTATCGCTACCGCACCAAGGAGGTTGAAGCCAGCGAGATGTATCACCTGGCCCTGCGCAAGCGGATCCATCAGCTGCGCGGCGTTACGCTGCTGCACGGTGTCATCACTCGCCTCGCTGACCTCAAGTCGGTGGAGGAGGCCGAGCGTGTGGCAGCTCGGATCAGTGCCTCGCTCGCCTTCTTCATCAAGAAGGAGCACCCTGAGGGATACCAGGCGCCACCAGATGGTTCGCCTGCGCAAGCGCAGAGAATGATCGACATCACGCCGGGCATGACCTTTGACGACCTGCGCCCCGGCGAAGATGTCGGGGTTATCCAGTCCAACCGGCCAAACACCGCTCTGAACATCTGGCGATCGGGTCAGCTGCGCTCATCCTGTGCTGGCACCCGCAGCCAGTATTCGAGCGTGGCCCGCGACTATGACGGCACCTATTCCGCCCAGCGCCAGGAGCTGGTTGAGGGGTGGGAAGGCTTTGCCGTGCTGCAGGATGAGTTTGTGGCCAACTGGTCGCGCCCTGTTTATCGGGATTGGTTGCTGGCCGAAACCCTGCGCAGCAAAGACCCGCTCAAGCCGCCTCCCGAGCTGGATATGAAAACCCTGTTCGATGCCATCTATCTGGCGCCAGTCATGCCCTGGATTGACCCGGAGCGCGAGGCCAACGGCTGGAGAGCTGTGATTCGTGGTAGTGCTGGCACGGTGACTGAGTGGATCCGGGCTCGCAACAGGAACCCTGACGAGGTGCGGGACCAGCGTCTTTCCGAACTGGAATGGGAGAAGCAAAACAACGTCATCACCGATTCCAACCCAGCCAATGATCCAGGAGCACAACCCAGTGAAAAAGCACCACCTGACGGCGGCGGTCCAGACCGCGCTGATGCCAGCGCGAGCGGAGGCCGCCAGCGACCAACCCGCCGCCGATAACCAGAGCCCCCGCAGCTGGTACACCATCAACGCCCTGGCCGCCTCAGAGCCCACGGTAGAGATCTACATCTATGACGTGATCGGCTACTGGGGTGTGTCGGCTCAACAATTCATCTCGGACTGCAAGGCCGCCGGGGTGTTTAGTGCCAAGCAAATCAATCTGCACATTCACAGCCCCGGCGGTGATGTGATGGACGGGTTTGCCATCTACAACACCCTGGCCCGCCTCACCTGCAAGATCGACATCTGGAACGATGGCCTGGCGGCCAGTATGGCCTCGGTCATTCTCTGCCTGCCCAATGCCACCGTGCATATGCCGAGCAATGCCTGGGTGATGATCCACAAGCCGTGGTCTGGCGCAGTCGGCAATGCGGACGACTTGCGAGATCTGGCCGATTGGCTGGATCGCAACGAGGCGCTGCTGCTCAACGCCTACGAGAAGAAAACCGGCAAGCCCCGCGAGGAGCTGGCCGCGCTACTGTCGGCAGATACCTGGCTCGATGGCCTGCAGGCCAAAGAGATGGGGTTTGTCGATGTCCTGGAAGAGCCGATCTCGGCTGCCGCCTACGTGAACGAGAACAAGATGAAAGACTTTAACAACATTCCTACCCAGGCCCGAACCCTGTTCGGCGCCAAAGCGAACGCTGGCACAGCTGCTCCTGTACCGGCCAATCCCACCACGACCGCCGTTTTGCCTGGCCAACCCCAGCAGCCCGCTGGTGATGATGCTGTCGCTGCCTTCAAGCGACAGGAGCAGGCTCGCCGCAATGACATTCAGGATCTGTTTGCGCTGACCGGCGGCCGCTTCCCTGAGCTGATGGCCGAGTGCCTGGCTGATATGGATGTTTCCGCCGCCGCTGCGAAAGAGAAAATCAAGGCCGCGCTGGGCACCGGCGCCAGTGAAACCGGCCCGCTGGGTTCCACCGTGCATATCCACGCTGGCAACGGCAACCTGATCGGCGACTCTGTTCGCGCCTCCCTGATGGCCCGCTGTGGTCATGCAGAGAAAGAGCGTGACAACCGCTATGACGGTTTCAGCTTGCGCGAGCTGGCGCGGGCATCACTGGAAGGTCGCGGGGTATCCACCTCCGGCATGAGCCCGATGAACTATGTCGGCATGGCCTTCACCCACACCAGTTCCGACTTTGGCAAGATCCTGATGGATGTTTCCAACAAGTCAGTGCTGGAAGGTTGGGAATCCGCCAACGAGACCTTCGAGAAGTGGACGCGCAAGGGCACCTTGTCCGACTTCAAGGTGGCCCAGCGTGTCGGCTTGGGTGATATCGCCAGCCTGCGCAAAGTGCGCGAGGGTGCTGAGTACAAGCACATCACCCTGAACGACACCGGTGCCACCATCCAGCTGGCAACCTACGGCGAGCTGTTCTGCATCACCCGCCAGGCGATCATCAACGATGACCTCGACCTGCTGACCCGCATCCCGAAACTGATGGGGGCGGCGGCGCGTGGCACCATCGCAGATCTGGTCTATGCCGTGTTGACCCAGAACATCAAGATGCCGGACAACAAGGCGTTGTTCCACGCCGATCACCACAACCTGCTTAGCGGCGCAGACTCTGCCATGAGCATCAAGGCACTCTCTGCTGCCAAGGCGCTGATGCGCAGCCAGAAGGCGGCCGCAGAAGGTGGTAAGGGTCGCGCTCTCAACATCCGTCCGGGCTTTGTTCTGGTGCCGACTGAGCTGGAAGATACCGCGTTCCAGCTGATCAACAGCACTTCCGTCCCCGGCGCCGATGCCAACTCCGGCATTATCAACCCGCTCAAGGGCTTCGCCGAGGTGATCGGTGAGCCGCGCCTCTCCGATAGCGATGTGGCCCAGTGGTTCCTGGCTGCGCAGGGTGGCGACACGGTTGAGGTGGCCTATCTGGACGGCATGGATGCGCCCTGGATTGAGCAGCAGGAAGGCTTCACCGTTGACGGCGTGACCACCAAGGTTCGCATCGATGCGGGGGTTTCTGCTCTCGACTATCGCGGCCTGGTCAAGTCGAACGGCAAGTAATGGGAATGGCCCGCCATCTGGCGGGCCATCTTTTTGGCAAAAAACAGGAATAACAACATGGCAAAGAATTTCGTTTGTGCCGGCACCCAGCTGGCATTTATCGCCCCGACCGGTGGCGTGGTTGCCGGCAAGCCTATCAAGATGGGCGCTCTGACCGTTGTCCCGCTGGAGACCGCTGCCGCTGGCGCCGAGTTTACCGGCGCCCTGTCCGGTGTCTGGTCTCTCCC
>NZ_JBFOCN010000116.1:0-11211 GCF_040907815.1 Aeromonas sp. s6 | reverse complement strand
CAAGGTGCCGGTGGCGGCGTCCAGTTTCTGGTTGACCTCGGTAAAACTGGCCTGGGTCTCGTCGCGCAGCGCCCGCACCACATCCATTTCAATCTGGCCGGTGCCGGGATTAACCGTGAAAATGGCAGCGCGAAGATCGCCAATATCACTCTGTACACGGTCAATCTTGCCGTGCAGCTTGTCTTGCTGCAGGACGGTATCGATGCCCATCTGGCCCAGGTGATTCTGCTCATCGCGCAGCAGGTTTTCGGTCTGCTTTGACCGCTCATCAAGGGCCGACAGGGCATCACCCAGGCCGGTCATCTGCTGGTCGATGACGGGCACCCGTTCAGCAATCGGCGCGACGGTTTCGCTCAAATCGGTGAACTCGCGCTCGACCAGCTCCAGTTTGCCAATGATGTCTGGGATCGCCTGGTCAACGATGTCCGCGATCTGCTCGATGGGCTTGCGCAGCTCCTCGCGCAGGTGTTCGCCACCGATCTCCCCATCCAAGATGTCGAGAATGGAGGCGGCGTCGTAGGAGGTTTTCCCGCTGGCCGCAAACAGACCAGATTTGCCGTAGGCGTTGACGGCCCGCAACCACACGTAATAGGTGGTGTCTGGCTGCAACCCTTGAAACGTCATGAACGCACCCAAGCCTGCATTGGTGGCCTTGGTCTGCACCTCGGCCAGGGGCAGCTGCACTTTGCTCCACCACCATTCGCAGAGGGTGCCGTAGGACTGGCCACCGGTGAACACCGGGCGGAAGGCCAGGGACCAGTTGCCTGCCTCAACCTCGACCCCCACGGGGATAGCGGGCACCTGGATGGTGAAATTGACCGACGCAACCGGCGACGGGGCGCCGGTCATGGCGATGGCGCGGACTTGGCCCACGTAGTTTCCGGCCGCCAGGCCATTCACCCGGCAAGATTGCCCCGGCACCTGGGCAGTCAGCACCACCACCGGGGGCTTGCCGGGGTCAAGGCGCTGGATGATCACCTGGTTGTAGGCGATGGTGCCGATGTTGCGCCAGGACAGCACGCCCTGGATCACCTCGCCAATCTGTTCCACTTCATACCGGAGCTGATCCGGCATGGTCACACCGCCCGAGGGTAGCTCGGTGATTTCCGGGCGCTCCATGGGCTTGCCAATGGCGTCAGACCAAAACAGCGGGCTCTCTTCTCGCAATGTGAGCTCGACCCCACTGGTCAGCGAGAACGACCAATCGACCACCCGAAACTCGGGGCCATTGATGCCCAGAGCCGGGATGTAGAGTCGGATCGAGCTGCCGGGGCGATAGCGCCAGCCAGAGAGGTTGATCGGGCATGTCACTGTGCGGGCGGCGCGGCGCTGACGCAGCATGATATTCGCCAGACGCTGGGCCTGGTATTCGCTGGTCACACAGCGCAGGTCGAGGTCTTCCAGCAGGGCAAGGCCGCCGTCCTCTTCCACCCATTCGTTGACAATCACCGCCGGGAAGTCGGTCTTCTTGAAGGTGATCGGGTCAACAAATGTCCCGGTCACCTGGTTGATTTTCTCGCTGCTGGCTGGCTCCGGCAGCAGCTCGCTATCCCCGATAATCTGGTGCGCCCGGATCTCGTCGCTGGCAGGCCCGTAATAAGCCCCCGCGATGATGCCGTGCTTGCCGCCTATGTAAGTCGGCTGGCCGGCACACGCCATGTGGAGTGCTTCCAACACCTTGGATCTGGCTTCGCCCAGATCGAACTCCACGTTGGCCGTATAGCGGGGCTCCCGCGTCCCATCCGGGCGCGTGACCAGTTCATCGCAGATGTTGGCAGCCACGATGAACTCGTTCATGCGGATCTCATCGTCCGGCACGTTCAGCCAGGAGCGGTAATAGTCGAGGATGACCAGGGCGACGTTATCACTCCACTTCCATTTGCTGTCCCTGGGATCCCACACCTCCTTTCCGAACTTCTCCACCTTGATGTTGGGGAGCCCCGCCGGGAACTTCTGGGGGTCGAACTTGAGTGACAGGCGCAGCCAGGTGATCCCTTGGCCAATCATGTCTTCCTTCCAATCGGCACACTTGGCCAACATGAAGGGGTCGCAGGTTTTGCGGTCGGCATGGAGTTCGTAGGACACCAGATCTGAGAACTCACCGATCAGGTCATCGCCCAACCAGATGCTCCCGATGCGAGACAACTTATGCCCGGCGAGTACCAGGGCCAGGTGCAGCCACTCCCCTTCATCCTGTTCCCCGGCCTGTTCGGCAGCGAACGACAGCAACCCGGACGAGATCACACGGCCATAGACACAAGTCTTGTCGCTGGCAGCAGCTCGCAGCACCTGGCTGCGCTCGCTGGCGCTCCGATAGTCAGAGAGTGACGGCTTTTTCGTCGTCAACATCATGGTGGCGGTGGCCACCGCCGTGCCGATGGAAAGCGCCATGCCCACCGTGACAGCCGTCACGGCAGCATAAGCGCCCGCGCCAGCAGCGGCACCAGCGATAAGAGGGACGGCAGCAGCGGGCATTATTCAACTCTCCAGGCAATGAGGGGGACTTGATCCGGGATGGGGCGGGCGCCTTGCTCTGTCATGGCCCAGACTTGGCCAGCCCACATGACCCCGGCGGTGATCCCGTTTGGGCCATCAAACACCAGGGCATCGCCGCGCTGGGCCATGGCAATTGGTACACGGACAAACAGCGCATCGAGGGCGGCCTCAATGCTGCCGTGGGTCTTTGCAAGCACCCGCTTGGCGCCGATCTCGGTGGTGTAGCGCCCCCGGTACTGGGCAGCGGGATCCTTGTCGCAAGCGGCAAGGCACACGTCAGCGACAAACAGACAGCAATCATTTTCACCCCAACAAAAAGGCCGCTCGGTGGCGGCCTGAATGGTGGTGATGATGCGGATTTGCCAATCTGGGTGGCGCATGGCGGTCAGTCCTCATAGTTGAAACTCGGGGCATCTTTCTTGGATCCCCAGTAGATGGAACGGTCAGCCATCTGGTTCTGATAGCGGAAGAAGCGATCATTCGGGTGAATGCGGCGGTGGCTTTCGTCGGTGTTGCGTAAGTTGAGGCCCTTCTGCCAGTCCTCAAACTTGTTCGAGATGGTGAGCTGGATGGTGTTGGTTCGCCCTGCCTTGATGGGGGTTTGCGCTATCTTGCCGCTAAACTGCAAACAGGCATTGAGGGGGGTGCCATCAGGGCCAAGCACGACCAGATAAAGCCACGCCATTCGGTCAACGATGCGCTCCCTCATCACCTCGGCCAGCAGGGCGTTGTCCAACCCCGTCAGGGTGACGCTCAGCTTGGTTGGCGAGGTGGATATCTGTTCTTTCTGGGGGCTGACCGCCCCCAGGGCACCTACCCCGTAATACACCTCACCACCCAGCACCAGCTCCCCCAAGCCCGAGTGAAGGCGGCTCATACCGCTCACCAAGTCCAGCTTGAGGGCATAGAGCGCTGTCACGTTTGGCTGATTGAGGGCGGCGATCACATCAGGATCAAGGCCGGTGATCATGGATAGAAACTCTCCTTGAACTTGAGGGTGCCGAGATCACGGCGAAGGCCAGACGGGCGACGAGATTTGCCACCGCCATCGAGGCGAAACACCCCCATGGGGCGCTCGACCACCAGGGGGGTGCCGCTCGGGTGGCTCTTGCGCAGCATGGGGGCAAACGCAATCCGGGCCGCGCCAGACTGATCCGACCAAACATCTGCCGTGACCCGCTTGAGCTCATCGCCCACCTGTAGCCAGTCGCCGTCCCGCAGTACCAGGGTCGAGGGCTCCCACCCTCTGCTCGTCATCGCGGTGCGCATGTTCAACGCCTCACTGACGATAGGGGCACCATGTACTGGCTGTTTGGGGTGAGCGAAGTCCCACAACCTGACCCGGTTGGTTTTGCCATCCAGCTTGGCGATGAAGGCTTCCAGGCGACGGGCAACAGCGGGCTCCATCTTGCCCATGGTCAGCTCCATCAGCCACTTGCTGCCCGGGGTGGCGACGGTCTGCTCTGAGCCGTCAAACGGCGATTCAAATACCCGCCCCATGGTTTCCAGGTCGAGGGCGTTTTCCCGCACCCTGAACTCGGCGGGCCAGTCATAGATTTCCATCGTTATACCCCCAGCATTCGACGCGCCTGGCCATTGCTGCCAAGGTCTTCGATGAACATGTGGTAACCCCGGAGGGCGGCCTCGGTGATCACCTGATTGCGGTCGGTGTCGGTCATGTCGGCACTGAAATGAAAGTGCTGCTCAAACACCGCGCCGCCGCTGGCCGCCACGCCTCCCCCACTCATCAACTGGTCATACATCTGATCGATACGCTGGGCTGATTTGTTGGTGTAAACCCGCTCGCCGGTATTGAGCAGCCAGGTTCCCTCCCGGGGGATGGTGTCGATGCCGTCATGGGCCATGCCTGCAATGGCCGTCCCGGCGACGATGCCGACCGATATCATGGTCTGCGCCTTGAGCATTGCGCGGGCAGACTCAGCGGCGAGCAGGCCGCCGGTCATCGCGGCAAACGCAGCCGCCCCGGCCTCTGCTTGCTCACCGGCCACCAGGATAGACGGTATTGCCAGCAGCTTCTGAGCAGCCAGCAGTGCCTTCATGATGAAGGTCTGCTCTTTGCCCGACTGCTGGAGCATGTCAGTGGTGAGGCTGAGGGTCTGGCTGGTAAAGTTGAGCATGTCGCGGGCAGCTTGTTGCTGGGCGGCTTTCTGCCTTTCAACGCGCTGGCGCTCCTGCTCGGCAAGCTGATCCTGCTTGCGCTGATCCGCCTCCAGCTCCTTGGCCATCGCCTCTTCGCGCTTGGCCATGTAGTCAGCTTGCTGCTCGGCGAAGTGATCCGCCTCCTTCTGGCGGTACTCCTCTCGCAGCTCACTCAGGCTCTCATAGCCGCGGCGCCGCAGTTCGGCCTCGCTGACCTGCAGGCTGTCGATTTCTGCCAGGCGCTCCTCATGGGAGAGGCGCAGCTTGTCCAGCTCACTGGCGAATTGCATGTCCAGGGCACTGAGACGGGCCTCCCCCTGCTCCAGCAGCTTTTTGTTGTCAGCGCTGGTATCACGGGAGCTAACCGGTTCCGGGGGCTGGTACTCCGGTTGCTCACCAATCCCGAAGCGCTTCTTGCCATACGCTTCCTGAATCCGGTCTATCTCTGCCTCAATCTCGGCGCGGCGCTGCTGGAGCTCCGGCAGGGCAGCGCGGCCCGCCGTGTCGCCCAAAATGGCGTCAAGCAGGCCGACGCCGCCGAATGCCTTTTGCTCCGACGTCTCTTTGATCTGGTCATCCAGATCCTTGAGTTCTTCACGCAGGTTCCCGAGGCGACGGCTCATGCCGTCGATGGTGCGGGGGTTGTCGGCCCAGCTGTCGAACAGCGTCCCCCAGTAGCCCACCGCGTAACTCACCTTGTCGGTCAGCCAGTCGATCTGCTCCGAGGCCCCCAGTACCGCTTTGGCAAACGACCCTTGCAGTTTCAGGCCCACATCGTGGAGCTGCTGATCCATCTCCTTTAGCTGACTGATATCGGTCTCGGAGAGCGCAGCGTTGAGATTCCGATAGTGCCCGGTCAGGCGTTGAAGTTCGGCGCCGTTATTGCGCAGCAGGGGTTGCAGGGTGGAGACATCGTTGGCGATGGACTCTAGGTAAAACACCTGCTCGGCGGCGGAAACGTTGGTCTTGTCCATCGCATCCTGCATCGCGATAAGGGCATCGGGGCCGCTCATCTGCTGCAGTTTTTCGATGGTCAGCCCCACCTTTGGGGCGATGTTGGTCATCCAGTCGGCAAACTCGCCACCGCCGGTGGCCGAGAAGTCGCCCAACTTGTCCTGCACGTCCTTGAGCATGTCAGCCAACTGATCGCCGCTGACATTGTATTGCTCGGTGGCGTAGGCCAGCTCCTGCATCCGTTCGACGGTCACCCCCGCCTTGTTGGACATCTGCTCCAGTTCGCGTCCCTGCTGGGCCAACGAACTGACCGCCGAGGCCATGCCGACCGCCGAGCCCACCACGCCGAGCACGGCTCCCTGCATCAGGCTGAAACCACCGATGATGGCCTGGGACCTCTGCGAGATCAGATCGGCGGTTTCCCCGAACGAGCGACCAAAATTGAATGTCGAGTCTTCGGCACTCTTGGCGTCGGCAGCATAGCTTTTCAGCACGTTCGCAGCGGAGCGGACATCGGCAGGCAAGGACGAGAGATCCGCGCTGAGGAGCACCCGAAGGTCAGCAATCTGGGTCGATGACATAGGTTCTCTCTACTCCCGGGATGAAGGCGGCCAAGTTGGCGATCTCCTCGTCACTTTGTTCAACCACCACGGGTTCGGGGCGGTTATAGAAAAATTCTGAGGGACTGACCCAGTGCTCGGCCTTGAGGTGGACATTCAACAGCAGGGCGCAGATCTGGCCGGTTTCGTATTGGCGGATCCGATAATCGGTCGGGTGCTTTGAGAAATCAGCCACCCAGTCCAGGTACTCAGCAGCCGAAAACTCGCTCAGCCAGCGCCGCCAGTCTGCTCGACCAAACTGGCGGGCTAGGCTCAGGATGAACGCCTTTTCAGCCGCTAAGCCTTTTTTGGGTCGGCTGGCTCCTTTGCGTCACCCTCTTGCGCCGTTTTCTCTTCCTCGGCGGCAGGTGGTTGTGCCAGGCCGCTCAGCTCCTTGACCGCCAGGGCCAGACGCATGATGTGATCGGGCAAGGGGTAGGAACGGATCACCCTGGCTTTGACTTCCTCGATAGATTCCGCCGGATGCAGGTACTGCAAGCCAAACGCCGCCATGGTGGCGTTCAGCTCATAGACCACCCTCTGCACCTGCAGGGTGTATTTATGGGCGGCCTTGTCATCCCCTTCCGGGGGCTGGGCAGGCCACTCGACGTCCGCCAGATAGGTCTGGTAGTCGAACAGTTGCAGGGCCGTCAGCGCCCGCACGGTGACATCAGACTCCAAGCCACGGGGGGTCCGCAGCTTGATGGTGCGGCTATCAATGTGTGGCTCGGTCATGCGGCGGGGTTCCAGTCAGTCTCTGCCGGGGATTGGCGGCCAGAGAGGGAGATTTTTACCGAACGGGTGATGGTCTCTTTCGCCTGGACGGCCTTGCCAACGCTGCTGACAAAGCCATAGAAGCCATCCCACGCCCCATTGGGGTATTTGATGAAAAACCAGCGAGGGGCTTGGGCCAGCAGGTTCACCAGTTGTTTCTGGGTTGCTTCCGCAGGCTTCCAGGCCAGGGTGATCGAGAGCTGACCCGGGTCGATTTGACCGGCAGTTTTCTCTTTCCACTGAGGGTCCGGCGCGTCCAGGTACGCATCTTCTTGCTCTTCGGCGCTCATCTCGGGCGGCGTCAGCTCTTTGACATCAGCCAAACGGATAACCGCATTGCCGGTGGTGGGGTCCGGCTTCTCGGTGCCAGCAGCGGCCGCCATGAAAAATTGAGTACCGGCGCCCTTCACCGGCTTGGTTGCATCAGTCATCAGGGTTTGCTCCAGGTCGCGTTAAAATTGAGGGTCAGGGACGCAAGGCCAGTGCCACGGTCATCTGCCCCGTATTGCCAGCCAGCTGATGCCAGCCCTTCGAGCAGCAGCCCGCCGAGGGCGTCCTCAGCCAGCGGCGCCAGCTTCTCAGCCAGCTCGTCCAGATCGGCGTCCGCCTGGTTGGTTTCGGCCACATAGAGGGAGACCATCAGCAGGGCCTGATCGCTCTCCCCATCCAGGGAGAATTCACCATCGCCACCTTCCAGGAAGTAGCAGAACGCCAGAGGCAGATCTTCGGCGGCGACGTCTACCGGGCGGGAGGGATACACCTCGCGCAGCTCGGGCACACAGGCTTTCACCCGAGCGGCCAAGGCCGCCCGGATGTCGGTTCGGATTGTCATATTGAGTCCAATAAAAAACCCGCCGAAGCGGGTTATCGTGATGGGGTTTGCCGTTTGGCGTCCCAGCGGTTGAACATGCCATTGAGGATAAGGGTCATGCCGACTGTGATGACAAATCCCAGCCAGCCGCCCTGAAAGGTGCCCAAGCCGATCAATGCCAACATCAGCAGGGCGACCACGATTTTCAGGATGATCATGAGCTCTCCTTGAGTGAAGATCAGAATCCTATCCTCATTTGAAGGTCAATTGAAGCTGACGCAACAGCGCCCGCTGCATTTCGCGGGGCATGTCACGGGCCATCCCAGCTTTTGATTCCCGTTCATAGTGCTCGGTGATCGGGGTCACCAGCGGGATCCGCATCACCTCCAGGGCATGACGGCCTTTGCCGACCCGGCGCAAGATCTGCCAGCTCTTGAGCTTGGTGGCCGCATAGCCACCGCCTCGGCGGTACTCACCAAACCCCTGGCCGCCATCGGCCACAAAGCCGCCAGCCACCCGATGGCGACCGGCTTGCATATCGCCCGCCTGGTAACGACCACCGCGCCGAGTGAGCCGCTGCTGGGCAGGGCCAAGCCGGATCATGGGGATAGGGCGGCGGCGCACCCGGATGGTGGCCGAGGGCTTTTGCTGCGAGGCTTTGAAGATCTTCACCCGGGGGCGCAGCAACTTGGCGGGCACCAGCACCCGGCTATCCTTGGCGGTCAGCCGGATAGCCCGACTGGACGCGCCAGCCGCCACCCGGTTGACCGCCTGGGCACTCGCCTTCGGCACCAGTTTGGCCGGCAGCGCATCGAGGCTCGCCAGCGCCTTGTCCAGACCTTGTTTGATGGCCATGACACCTCTACCTGATGGGGATGATGAGCTGGCCGTCTCGCATGAATGGCGGTTCCCTGACGGAGGTGACCAGCGACATGCCGGGGATCTCCACCTTGTCGCCCGACTTGAAACGCACCCCAGCCGGCGGGCTGCTCACAGCGAGCTCGCGCAGCACGGTCGCCACCTGGGCAAACGCATCAGGCTGTTCGTCATAGAGGACGGTCAGCGGCTGCCCAGCGACAACGGCAGGGATACCCATCGCCTGGTCAACGGCCACGTTGAGGCGACTGACAGCCCGCTGCCAGCGGGCGCCGGTCACCATTACTGGACGATCAGGGCGTCGGCATAACCGCTGGCGCCGCTGCTAACCAGCTTGCCGAAGTCGTCCGCGTCCTTGGTGGTGTCCGCGACCAGCTTGGCTCCATCCCACTTGACGGCCGCACCGATAGTCAATGCGGTGTCGCATGGGAGAGACCAGACACCGGACAGGGCGCCGGTAAACTCGGCGCCAGCGGCAGCGGTCTCCAGCGGGACAACGGTCAGAGCGCCCATCTTGATAGGCTTGCCGGCAACCACGCCACCGGTCGGGGCGATAAATGCCAGCTGGGTGCCGGCACAAACGAAATTCTTTGCCATGTTGTTATTCCTGTTTTTTGCCAAAAAGATGGCCCGCCAGATGGCGGGCCATTCCCATTACTTGCCGTTCGACTTGACCAGGCCGCGATAGTCGAGAGCAGAAACCCCCGCATCGATGCGAACCTTGGTGGTCACGCCGTCAACGGTGAAGCCTTCCTGCTGCTCAATCCAGGGCGCATCCATGCCGTCCAGATAGGCCACCTCAACCGTGTCGCCACCCTGCGCAGCCAGGAACCACTGGGCCACATCGCTATCGGAGAGGCGCGGCTCACCGATCACCTCGGCGAAGCCCTTGAGCGGGTTGATAATGCCGGAGTTGGCATCGGCGCCGGGGACGGAAGTGCTGTTGATCAGCTGGAACGCGGTATCTTCCAGCTCAGTCGGCACCAGAACAAAGCCCGGACGGATGTTGAGAGCGCGACCCTTACCACCTTCTGCGGCCGCCTTCTGGCTGCGCATCAGCGCCTTGGCAGCAGAGAGTGCCTTGATGCTCATGGCAGAGTCTGCGCCGCTAAGCAGGTTGTGGTGATCGGCGTGGAACAACGCCTTGTTGTCCGGCATCTTGATGTTCTGGGTCAACACGGCATAGACCAGATCTGCGATGGTGCCACGCGCCGCCGCCCCCATCAGTTTCGGGATGCGGGTCAGCAGGTCGAGGTCATCGTTGATGATCGCCTGGCGGGTGATGCAGAACAGCTCGCCGTAGGTTGCCAGCTGGATGGTGGCACCGGTGTCGTTCAGGGTGATGTGCTTGTACTCAGCACCCTCGCGCACTTTGCGCAGGCTGGCGATATCACCCAAGCCGACACGCTGGGCCACCTTGAAGTCGGACAAGGTGCCCTTGCGCGTCCACTTCTCGAAGGTCTCGTTGGCGGATTCCCAACCTTCCAGCACTGACTTGTTGGAAACATCCATCAGGATCTTGCCAAAGTCGGAACTGGTGTGGGTGAAGGCCATGCCGACATAGTTCATCGGGCTCATGCCGGAGGTGGATACCCCGCGACCTTCCAGTGATGCCCGCGCCAGCTCGCGCAAGCTGAAACCGTCATAGCGGTTGTCACGCTCTTTCTCTGCATGACCACAGCGGGCCATCAGGGAGGCGCGAACAGAGTCGCCGATCAGGTTGCCGTTGCCAGCGTGGATATGCACGGTGGAACCCAGCGGGCCGGTTTCACTGGCGCCGGTGCCCAGCGCGGCCTTGATTTTCTCTTTCGCAGCGGCGGCGGAAACATCCATATCAGCCAGGCACTCGGCCATCAGCTCAGGGAAGCGGCCGCCGGTCAGCGCAAACAGATCCTGAATGTCATTGCGGCGAGCCTGCTCCTGTCGCTTGAAGGCAGCGACAGCATCATCACCAGCGGGCTGCTGGGGTTGGCCAGGCAAAACGGCGGTCGTGGTGGGATTGGCCGGTACAGGAGCAGCTGTGCCAGCGTTCGCTTTGGCGCCGAACAGGGTTCGGGCCTGGGTAGGAATGTTGTTAAAGTCTTTCATCTTGTTCTCGTTCACGTAGGCGGCAGCCGAGATCGGCTCTTCCAGGACATCGACAAACCCCATCTCTTTGGCCTGCAGGCCATCGAGCCAGGTATCTGCCGACAGTAGCGCGGCCAGCTCCTCGCGGGGCTTGCCGGTTTTCTTCTCGTAGGCGTTGAGCAGCAGCGCCTCGTTGCGATCCAGCCAATCGGCCAGATCTCGCAAGTCGTCCGCATTGCCGACTGCGCCAGACCACGGCTTGTGGATCATCACCCAGGCATTGCTCGGCATATGCACGGTGGCATTGGGCAGGCAGAGAATGACCGAGGCCATACTGGCCGCCAGGCCATCGTTCCAGATGTCGATCTTGCAGGTGAGGCGGGCCAGGGTGTTGTAGATGGCAAACCCGTCCATCACATCACCGCCGGGGCTGTGAATGTGCAGATTGATTTGCTTGGCACTAAACACCCCGGC
>NZ_JBFOCN010000115.1:0-11187 GCF_040907815.1 Aeromonas sp. s6 | reverse complement strand
CAAGGTGCCGGTGGCGGCGTCCAGTTTCTGGTTGACCTCGGTAAAACTGGCCTGGGTCTCGTCGCGCAGCGCCCGCACCACATCCATTTCAATCTCGCCGGTGCCGGGATTAACCGTGAAAATGGCATCGCGAAGATCGCCCATTTCACTCTGTACACGGTCAATCTTGCCGTGCAGCTTGTCTTGCTGCAGGACTGCGCCGATCCCCATCTGTCCCAGGCTGTCTTGCTCGTCGCGCAGCAGGCTTTCGGTCTGTGTCGCCCGCTCATCGAGCGCGGCCAGGGCAGACCCCAGCCCAGTCAACTCCCGATCGATCACCGGCACTCGCTCGGCAATCGGCGCGACCGTCTCGCTCAAATCGGTGAACTCGCGCTCGACCAGCTCCAGTTTTCCAATGATGTCTGGGATCGCCTGGTCAACGATGTCCGCGATCTGCTCGATGGGCTGGCGCAGCTCCTCACGCAGGTGTTCGCCACCGATCTCCCCATCCAAGATGTCGAGAATGGAGGCGGCGTCGTAGGTGGTTTTCCCGCTGGCGGCGAACAGGCCGGATTTGCCGTAGGCGTTGACGGCACGCAGCCACACGTAATAGGTGGTGTCAGGCTGCAAGCCCTGGAACGTCATGTACGCGCCCAGGCCCGCCTGGGTGGCCTTGGCCTGCACCTCGGCCAGGGGCAGTTGCACCTTGCTCCACCACCATTCGCACAGGGTGCCGTAGGACTGGCCGCCGGTGAACACCGGACGGAACGCCAGCGACCAGTTGCCCGCCTCGACCTCCACCCCCACGGGGATGGCCGGTACGGCGATGGTGAAGGACACCGACGCCACCGGCGATGGGGCGCCGGTCATGGCAATCGCCCGCACCTGGCCCACATAGTTGCCGGCGGCCAGACCATTCACCCGGCACGACTGCCCGGGCACCTGGGCCGTCAGCACGACTTGCGGGGGCTGGTCCGGGTCGAGGCGCTGGATGATCACCTGGTTGTAGGCGATGGTGCCGACGTTGCGCCAGGACAGCACCCCCTGGATCACCTCACCGACTTGCTCCACTTCATAGCGCAGCTGATCGGGCATGGCGACGCCGCCCGATGGCAACTCGGTGATCTCCGGGCGCTCCATCGGCTTGCCGATGGCATCGGCCCAGAACAGCGGTGAATCCTCGCGCAGGGTGAGATCTACCCCGCCGTTCAGGCTGAATGCCCAATCGGTGACGCGAAACTCGGGGCCATTGATGCCAAAGGCAGGCAGATAAAACCGGATGGTCTGGCCGGGGCGATAGCGCCAGCCAGAGAGGTTGACCGAGCAGGTGATGGTGCGGGCGGCGCGGCGCTGGCGCAGGATGATGTTGGCGATGCGCTGGGCCTGGTGCTCGCTGGTGACAAAGCGCAGGTCGAGATCTTCCAACAGCGGCTGGCCACCATCCTCTTCCACCCACTGCGGCACGATAACCGCAGGGAAGTCGGTTTTTTTAAAGGTGATCGGGTCAACGAAGGTGCCTGCCACCTGGTTGATCTTGTCACTGCTCGATGGCTCTGGCAGCAGCTCCAGATCGCCGATCAGCTGATGAGGGCGCAGCTCGTCACTGGCGGGGCCATAGTAGGCCCCGGCCAGAATGCCGAACCGGCCGCCGATATAGGTCGGCTGACCGCAGCAGGCCATGTGCATCGCTTCCAGCGCCTTGGCGCGAGGCTCGGTCAGATCGAACTCGGCGTTGATGGTATAGCGCGGCTCCACCTTGCCATCGGCGACCGTGACTATCTCGTCACAGATATTGGCGGCAACGATAAACTCCTCGATGCGGATCTCGTCATCTGGAACCTGCAACCAGCTGCGGTAGTAATCGAGGATCACCAGGGCGGGGTTGTCGCTCCATTTCCACTTGTTATCGCGGGGATCCCAGACCTCCTTGCCGAATTTTTCGACCTTGATATTGGGCAGACCGGCGGGGAACTTCTCGGCGTCAAACTTGAGCGAGAGGCGCAACCAGGTGATGCCCTGGCCGATCATGTCCTCCTTCCAGTCGGCGCACTTCTCCAGCATATAGGGGTCACAGGTCTGGCGGTCGGCATGCAGCTCCCAGCTGACCAGATCGCCATAGGTGCCGACCAGATCATCTCCGAGCCAGAGGTCGCCGATGCGGGTCAGCTTGGTGCCAGCCAGCACCAGGGCGAGGTGCAGCCATTCGCCCTCGTCCTGCTCGCCCGCCTCTTCTGCCGCAAAGCTCATCAAACCGGAAGAGATCACCCGACCATAGACACAGCTCTTGTCACTGGCGGCCGCCCGCAATACCTGGCTGCGCTCGCTGGCGCTGGTGTAGTCACCGAGGCTGGGCTTTTTCATGGTGAGCATCATAGTGGCGCTCATCACTGCTGAGCCGATGGCGATGGCCGTTGCAGTGGTAACAACCAGGGTTGATGCGGCACCAGCGGCAACACCGGCAATGACAGGGATAGCAGCAGCAGGCATTACTCGACTCTCCAGGCAAACAGGGGAACAGCGTCAGGAATGGGGCGGGCGCCCTGCTCGGTCATGGCCCATACCTGACCGGCCCACATCACGGCGGCGGTCTGGCCCTGCGGGCCGTCAAACACCAGAGCATCACCGCGCTGGGCCATCGCCACCGGGATCCGCGCAAACAGCGCATCTAGGGCGGCCGGGATATCGCCGTGGGTTTTTGCAAGCACCCGCTTGGCGCCGATCTCGGTGCTATAGCGCCCGCGATAGGCGGCCGCAGGGTCTTTGTCACAGGCAGCCAGACAGACATCCGCCACAAACAGACAGCAATCATTTTCACCCCAACAAAAAGGCCGCTCACTGGCGGCCTGAATGGTCTGGATAATGCGGATTTGCCAATCTGGATGGCGCATGGTCAGTCCTTATAAACAAAGCCGGGGGCGTCTTTTTTGCTGCCCCAGAAGATAGAGCGGTCTGCCATCTCGTTCTGGTAGCGAAAGAAACGGTCATTGGGGTACAACCGGCGGTGACTCTCATCGGTGTTGCGCATGTTCAGCCCCTTCTGCCAATCCTCGAAGATATTGGAGATAGTGAGCTGAATGGTGTTGGTCTTGCCCGCTTTGATGGGGGTCTGGGCGATGCGGCCCTTGAATTGCAGGCAGGCTTTGAGCGGCACCTCGGCAGGGCCGATCACCACCAGATAGAGCCAGGCCATCCGGTCAACGATGCGCTCGCGCATCACCTCGGCCAGCATGCTGTCATCGAGCCCAGACAGGCTGACATTCAGCTTGGTTGGCGAGGTGGACAGCTGCTCTTTCTGGGGGCTGACTGCCCCCATCGAGCCCACGCCGTAATAGGTCTCGCCGCCGATCACCAGCTCTCCGAGCCCTGAGTGAATGCGGCTGATGCCGCTCACCAGATCCAGCTTGAGCGCGTAGAGCGCCGACACATGGGGCTGGTTAAGGGCGGCCATCACATCGGGATCAAGTCCGACAATCATGGATAGAAGCTCTCCACAAACTTGATGGTGCCAAGGTCACGCACCCTGGCGTTCAACCGGCGGGACTTGCCAGCCCCAGCACCATCCAGGCGAAACACCCCCATCGGGCGGGCAACCATCAGAGGGGTTCCGCTGGGATAGTTGTTGCGCAGCATCGGCGCAACACGCACCGTGGCAGCGCCGGAGAGATCGGATTGCACATCCGCCACCACCCGCTTTAGCTCGTCACCGATCTGGATCCAGTCGCCACGGCGCAGCACCAGGGTGGATGGTGTCCAGCCACGGCTGGTAAAGCTGGTGCGCATGGTCAGCCCCTCACTGACGATGGGGGCGCCATGCACCGGCTGGATCGGATGGGCAAAGTCCCACATCCGCACCCGGCTGGATGGGCCGTCCAGCTGGGCGATAAACGCCTCAAAGCGGCGAGCAACGTCTCCCTCCATCCGGCCCATGGTCAGCTCCATCAGCCATTTGCTGCCAGGGGTGCTGGCGACCTGTTCGCTACCGCCCCAAGGGTTTTCAAATATGCGGTGGTTGGTTTGCAGCGCCAGGGTGTTCTCGCGCACCCGGAACTCGGCTGGCCAGTCGTAAGTTTCCATTAAACCCCCAACATTTTTCGACCCTTGCCATAACTGCCAAAGTCCTCAATCATCATCTGGTATCCCTGCTTTGCGGCGGAGGTTATAACCGCATTGCGGTCATCGTCGGTCATATCGGAACTAAAGTGCAGGTGCTGCTCGAACACAGCACCAGCGGCAGCAGCGCCACCGCCGCCACTCATCAGCTGGTCATACATCTGGTCGATGCGCTGGGCTGATTTGTTGGTGTAAACCCGCTCACCCTTGTCGAGCAGCCAGGTGCCCTCGCTCGGGATCTCCTCAATCCCTGAGTGGGCCATACCGGCAATCGAGGTGCCTACAACCAAACCAATGGATATCGCCGTCTGAGCTTCTATCATGGCGCGAGCAGCTGCAGCGCCTATCAGGCCGCCGGTCATGGCGGCAAACGCCTCAGCACCGGCGGCTGCTTGCTGACCGGCGATAATGATGGATGGGATCGCCATCAGCTTCTGGGCGGCCAGCAGCGCCTTCATTACCCCGGTTTGCTCCTTGCCTGACTGTGACAGCATGTCGGTGGTCAGACCGATGGTCTGGCTGGTAAAGCTGAGCATGTCGCGGGCGGCTTGCTGCTGCATGTTCTTCTGCTGCTCAACCCGCTGGCGCTCCTGCTCGGCAAGCTGCTCCTGCTTGCGCTGGTCTGCCTCCAGCTCCTTGGCCATCGCCTCTTCACGCTTGGCCATGTAGTCAGCTTGCTGCTCGGCGAAGTGATCCGCCTCCTTCTGGCGGTACTCCTCTCGCAGCTCACTCAGGCTCTCATAGCCGCGGCGCCGCAGCTCGGCCTCACTCAGTTGCAGTTTGTCGATCTCGGTCAGCCGATCCTCATGGGCCAGCCGCAACTTTTCGAGCTCGTTGGCGTACTGCATATCGAGGGTGGCGAGCCGCTTCTCCCCCTGATCCAACAGCTTCTGGGTATCAGAGCTGGTATCGCGGGAGCTGACCGGCTCGGGCGGCTGGTACTCCGGCTGCTCACCAATTCCAAATCGCTTCTTACCATATGCATCCTGAATGCGGCCGATCTCGGCCTCAATCTCGGCGCGGCGTTGCTGGAGCTCAGGCAAGGCTGAGCGGCCTGCCGTGTCGCCAAGAATGGCATCGAGCAGGCCAACCCCGCCGAACTCCTTTTGCCTGGAGGTCTCTTTGATCTGGTCGTCCAGATCTTTAAGCTCCTCGCGCAGGTTGCCGAGGCGGCGACTCATGCCGTCTATTGTGCGGGGGTTATCCGCCCAACTATCAAACAGGGTTCCCCAGTAGCTCACGGCATAGCCGAGCTTTTCGGTTAGCCAGTCGATTTGCTCGGAAGCACCGAGCACCCCCTGGGCAAACGAGCTCTGCAGGCGCAGGCTGATGTCCTTTAGCTTCTGATCCAGCTCTTTTAGCTGGCTGATATCGGTCTCTGACAGCGCCACATTTAGGCTTCTATAGTGGCTGGTTAACCTCTGTAGCTCTGCCCCATGGTTCTGCAGGAGCGGCTGCAAAACAGAGACATCATTGGCAATCGACTCCAGATAAAAAACTTGCTCGGCGGCGGAAACATTTGTTGCATCCATCGCATTTTGAATTGCAACAAGCGCATCCGGGCCAGCCATTTGTTGTAGTTTCTCGATGGTTAACCCGACTTTTGGGGCTATGTTATCCATCCAGTCCTTGAACTCGCCGCCGCCAGTAGCCGAGAAGTCGCCGAGCTTATCCTGTACGTCTTTGAGCATGTCTGACAGCTGATCGCCGCTAACGTTGTATTGCTCTGTCGCGTATGTCAGCTCCTGCATCACCTCCACAGACACGCCAGCTTTCAGGGCCATCTGCTCCATCTCTCGGCCCTGCTGAGCCAGCGAGCTAACCGAGGCAGCAAGACCCACAGCCGTACCAGTCAGACCGAGTACGGCACCTTGCACCACACTGAATCCCTGCACGATAGCGACAGATTTTTCAGATAACAGATCGGCGGTATCGTTGAATGAACGACCAAAACCAAACGTGGCATCCTCGGCGTTTTTTGCATCTTGCGCGTAGCTTTTCAGTACCCCGATAGCTGAGCGAACATCCGCATTCAGCTTGCTTGGGTCAGCACTGAGCAGCACTCTTAGATCAGCGACATCAGTCGTCATGTAAAAGACTCCACACCGGGGATAGTGGCGGCGAGCGCAGCCACATCGTCACAGCTCTGCTCTGGTCGTTCAGGGCGGTTGTAGTAAAAATCAGAGGGGGCTGGGCAGTTCTCTGCGCCAATGTGCGGCAGCAGGTTGGTGTAGCAGATCTGCCCCATTTCATACTGGCCGAGCAGGTAATCGAACGGGTATTCGGCGAAGTGGCCGCACCACTCGATATACTCGGTGCTGCTGATCTCGCTCAGCATCCGCCGCCAGTCCAGGCGGCGACACTGGCGGGCCATCATCATGACCCGCTGGCGCTCCCCCTCTAACCTTTTTTTGGGTCAACCGTCTCCGGCTTTTCCGCATCTTCGGCATCCGCTTTGGCGAGGCTGGCCAGCCCGCTGATCTCCTTGACTGCCATCGCCATGCGCAGCACATGGGCCGAATCTGGGTAATGGGCCAGCACCCAGGCTTTCATCTGCTCGATATCGAGCTCGGGGTGCTTGTGGTGCAGCCCCATCGCGGCCAGCAGCAAATTCAGCTCGTAGGTGATGCGGTGAATGGCCAGCAGGGTTTTCTGCTGAGTGCGCTGACTGGCTTGCTCGTCCACCTTCGGCCAGTCAACGGAGAGCAGCGCCGCCTGATAGTCAAACAGCTGCAGGCCGTTGAGCTGCTGCAGCTCGACCTTTTCAGAGCCAACCTTGCTGGAGAGTGTCAGCGTGCGGCGGGCAACCAGGGCACTCATGCCGCATCCTCTTCGGCCAGAGACGGCTTGCCGGAGAGATCCACCTTCACGGTGCGGGTGATGGTCTCCTTGATAGCGATCGGCTTGCCGATGCTGGAGATAAAGCCGTAGAAGCCATCCACCTTGCCGTTCGGGTACTTGATCAGGAACCAGCGCAGTTCGCCGCCCAATTCAGTGACCAGGGTTTTCTGGGCGGCGTCATCCGGTTTCCATGCCAGGGTGAAGCCCAGCTGGCCCGCATCTTTCTGGCCAGGGGTTTTCTCTTTCCAGTCCGGGTTGGCCGCATCGAGATAATTCTCTTCAGTTGTCTCGACCGACATATCCGGTGGGGTCAGCTCTTTGATATCCGCCAGCCGCACCACTGAATCAGCGGTGGCGATGCTAGGCTTGGTCGGCCCCGGCACTTTGGCCATATAGAGCTCGGTGCCAGCGCCCTTGACGGTTTTATTGGTATCGGTCATCAGTTATCACTCCAACTTGCGTTAAAGGTCAGGGTCAGGCTGGACAGCCCGGTGCCCTGTTCGTCCAGGCCATAGCTCCAGCTGGCCAGCTCCAGCCCCTCATTAAGCAGGCCGTTCAGGTTGGCGCCGGCCAGTGGGTCGAGATTCTCTGCCAGCACATCGAGCTCGGCATCGGCCTGGTTGCTCTCCATCACATAGAGCGACACCATCAGCTGGGCGCTGTCGCCTGGCATGTCAAGCGCATACTCGGAGGGGGCGCCCTCCATCAGGTAGCAGAAGGCCACCGGCAGATCTTCCTGGTCAATCGAGAATGGCCGGTTGGCAAAAACCACCCCAGGGGATGGGCTAGGATTGCGGCCAAGCAGTTCGACAACCTTATGGGCCAGCGCCTGCCGGATAAGGGTTCGTTTGGTCATAGTGAGTCCAATAAAAAACCCGCCGAAGCGGGTTATTTGGTGGTTGAGGTTTGCCGCCTGGCATCCCATCGGTTGAACATGCCGTTGAGTACCAGCGTCATGCCGACCGTGATGGCAAAGCCAAGCCAGCCGCCCTGATAGGTGCCCGCCGCGATCAGCGCCAGCATCAGCAGGGCCACGGCGATTTTCAGGATGATCATGCTCTCTCCTTCTGTTGAGATCAGGATCCTAGCCTCATTTAATCGCCAGTTGAAGCTGACGCAGCAGCGCCTGCTGCATTTCGCGGGGCATGTCACGGCTCATCGCTGCTTTTGCCTCGCGCTCGTAGTGCTCGGTGATCGGGGTGACCAGCGGGATCCGCATCACTTCCAGGGCGTGACGCCCCTTGCCGACACGGCGCAGGATCTGCCAGCTCCTGAGTTTCGTGTCAGAATACTTACCGCCGCGGCGATACTCACCGAACCCCTTTGAACCATCAGCAACAAAACCACCGGATACGCGATGGCGGCCAACCTGCATGTCGCCAGCCTGATAAGTCCCCCCACGCCTTGTCAGCCTCTGCTGAGCAGGGCCGAGCTTGATCATGGGGATTGGGCGGCGGCGAACCCTGATCACTGAGTTAGGTGACTGTGGGGTGGCCTTGAATATCTTCACTCGTGGCCTTAGCAACTTGGCCGGAACCTTCACTCTCTCGTCCTTTGCCGTCATCCTTATTGCCCTACCTGATGCACGAACACTGATCCGGTTAACGGCTTGCGCACTAGCCTTTGGAACAACCTTGGCATGTATGGCAGTAAGATTATCAACGGCTTTTTCAAGGTCTTTCTGGATGGCCATACCGCCTCACTTGATGGGAATGATCAGCTGACCTGCTCTCATATAGGGGACCTCTCTGACGGTAGTAACCAGGCCAAGGCTTGGCACCTCTACCTTGTCACCGTTACGGAAACGCACCCCTGGCGGCGGGCAGCTCACCGCGAGCTCGCGCAGCACTGTCGCCACCTGGGCAAACGCATCTGGCTGTTCGTCATAGATCACGGTCAGCGGCTGCCCAGCGACAACGGCAGGGATGCCCATCGCCTGGTCAACGGCCACGTTGAGGCGACTGACAGCCCGCTGCCAGCGGGCGCCGGTCACCATTACTGGACGATCAGCGCGTCGGCGTAACCGCTGGCGCCGCTGCTAACCAGCTTGCCGAAGTCGTCCGCGTCCTTGGTGGTGTCCGCGACCAGCTTGGCGCCATCCCATTTGACAGCCGTGCCAACCGTGGTCAGCGCGGTGTCGCAGGGGAGAGACCAGACACCGGACAGGGCGCCGGTAAACTCGGCGCCAGCGGCAGCGGTCTCCAGCGGGACAACGGTCAGAGCGCCCATCTTGATAGGCTTGCCGGCAACCACGCCACCGGTCGGGGCGATAAATGCCAGCTGGGTGCCGGCACAAACGAAATTCTTTGCCATGTTGTTATTCCTGTTTTTTGCCAAAAAGATGGCCCGCCAGATGGCGGGCCATTCCCATTACTTGCCGTTCGACTTGACCAGGCCGCGATAGTCGAGAGCAGAAACCCCCGCATCGATGCGAACCTTGGTGGTCACGCCGTCAACGGTGAAGCCTTCCTGCTGCTCAATCCAGGGCGCATCCATGCCGTCCAGATAGGCCACCTCAACCGTGTCGCCACCCTGCGCAGCCAGGAACCACTGGGCCACATCGCTATCGGAGAGGCGCGGCTCACCGATCACCTCGGCGAAGCCCTTGAGCGGGTTGATAATGCCGGAGTTGGCATCGGCGCCGGGGACGGAAGTGCTGTTGATCAGCTGGAACGCGGTATCTTCCAGCTCAGTCGGCACCAGAACAAAGCCCGGACGGATGTTGAGAGCGCGACCCTTACCACCTTCTGCGGCCGCCTTCTGGCTGCGCATCAGCGCCTTGGCAGCAGAGAGTGCCTTGATGCTCATGGCAGAGTCTGCGCCGCTAAGCAGGTTGTGGTGATCGGCGTGGAACAACGCCTTGTTGTCCGGCATCTTGATGTTCTGGGTCAACACGGCATAGACCAGATCTGCGATGGTGCCACGCGCCGCCGCCCCCATCAGTTTCGGGATGCGGGTCAGCAGGTCGAGGTCATCGTTGATGATCGCCTGGCGGGTGATGCAGAACAGCTCGCCGTAGGTTGCCAGCTGGATGGTGGCACCGGTGTCGTTCAGGGTGATGTGCTTGTACTCAGCACCCTCGCGCACTTTGCGCAGGCTGGCGATATCACCCAAGCCGACACGCTGGGCCACCTTGAAGTCGGACAAGGTGCCCTTGCGCGTCCACTTCTCGAAGGTCTCGTTGGCGGATTCCCAACCTTCCAGCACTGACTTGTTGGAAACATCCATCAGGATCTTGCCAAAGTCGGAACTGGTGTGGGTGAAGGCCATGCCGACATAGTTCATCGGGCTCATGCCGGAGGTGGATACCCCGCGACCTTCCAGTGATGCCCGCGCCAGCTCGCGCAAGCTGAAACCGTCATAGCGGTTGTCACGCTCTTTCTCTGCATGACCACAGCGGGCCATCAGGGAGGCGCGAACAGAGTCGCCGATCAGGTTGCCGTTGCCAGCGTGGATATGCACGGTGGAACCCAGCGGGCCGGTTTCACTGGCGCCGGTGCCCAGCGCGGCCTTGATTTTCTCTTTCGCAGCGGCGGCGGAAACATCCATATCAGCCAGGCACTCGGCCATCAGCTCAGGGAAGCGGCCGCCGGTCAGCGCAAACAGATCCTGAATGTCATTGCGGCGAGCCTGCTCCTGTCGCTTGAAGGCAGCGACAGCATCATCACCAGCGGGCTGCTGGGGTTGGCCAGGCAAAACGGCGGTCGTGGTGGGATTGGCCGGTACAGGAGCAGCTGTGCCAGCGTTCGCTTTGGCGCCGAACAGGGTTCGGGCCTGGGTAGGAATGTTGTTAAAGTCTTTCATCTTGTTCTCGTTCACGTAGGCGGCAGCCGAGATCGGCTCTTCCAGGACATCGACAAACCCCATCTCTTTGGCCTGCAGGCCATCGAGCCAGGTATCTGCCGACAGTAGCGCGGCCAGCTCCTCGCGGGGCTTGCCGGTTTTCTTCTCGTAGGCGTTGAGCAGCAGCGCCTCGTTGCGATCCAGCCAATCGGCCAGATCTCGCAAGTCGTCCGCATTGCCGACTGCGCCAGACCACGGCTTGTGGATCATCACCCAGGCATTGCTCGGCATATGCACGGTGGCATTGGGCAGGCAGAGAATGACCGAGGCCATACTGGCCGCCAGGCCATCGTTCCAGATGTCGATCTTGCAGGTGAGGCGGGCCAGGGTGTTGTAGATGGCAAACCCGTCCATCACATCACCGCCGGGGCTGTGAATGTGCAGATTGATTTGCTTGGCACTAAACACCCCGGC
>NZ_JBFOCN010000114.1:0-36467 GCF_040907815.1 Aeromonas sp. s6 | reverse complement strand
CCGTCAAAATCGGTGCCTTGCACCTGCAACCCCAGGTTGACGCTGTTGGTGCTGACCGGTTGATCCAGCACGCCGTCGAGCACCACCTGGTACTTGCCATCCAGCCCCAGGGTCACGGTCAGAATGGTCTTGCCGCCCGCATCCAGCAGGGTGATGACGTTGCCGTTGACCTGATAGTGGGTCGGCTGGCCGCCGCTGGTGAGGCCATTCAGGCCAGGCTGGCTCGCCTCGAAGTTGAGCGACACCAGGCGATCGCTGCCCACGCTCACCGGCAACTGGCCATCCAGGGTCTGGCCTGAGGCCCCTTCCTGCAAGGTGACCCCGCTGTCGATGCCAAGGCGGGGATCCACACCGTCGCTGATGGAGACAACCAGATCGGCGCGGGTCTCGTCGCCGTCGATCTCCTTGGCGGAAACGGTGAGCCCGAGGGAGAGCTGGTCGCTGCCCTGGTGATCCAGAGGCCCATTGAGGGAGACGGTGACATTGCCGTCGATATCACTGCCATGTTGGCTGGCGGTCAGCTCGGCCTTCAGCACCTCGACCCGCTTGCCATTGCCATCCAGGTAATAACCCGTCAGCAGGCGATCACCGGTGAATTCGAAGGTCAAGGCGTGGCCGTCGCTGCTGATACCGCTGCCGTTGAGACGGGCCAGGGTTGCACTCTGATCCGCGAAGACGGCACTTGTTGCCACCAAGGGATCGGACTGATGGCCCACCACGAACTGGCTCTGTCCCACCACCGCCGCCGGATTGGTGAAATCATCCTCCGTGAGGCTGATGGGGGCGATGGTGAAGTCCGGCGGTGTGCTGTCCACCAGGTTGACGGTGAGATTGGCGCTCACCCGATCCCCGTCGCTGTCGCGGTACTCCAGGGCAAAGGGCAGGCTCAGGCTATCCTGGCCGTGATCCAGGCTCTGGTTCCAGACGATGCGATAGCTGCCGTCGTTGGCCAGGGTCAGGGTGAAGACGGTCACGCCCCCTGCGCTGGCGGTGAAAGTCTGGCCGCTGACCTGGTAGGCGAGCGCCGTCCCGTGGCTGGTCAAGCCAAGCTGATTGAGGGCACCTTGATCGGCGGCAAAACTCACCTGCAGGTTGCCATCAAGCCCGGCTCCGGTGTGCAGGGATCCGGTGGCACTCACCGGTCCCTTGGCGAGATCCGCCTCGGAGAGGGTAAGCACGTCGCTCTGACCGATGAGAGGAGCCCCGTCGATCACCCGGTTGCCCGCCAGATCCGTCACCTCGGCGCGTACCTCGTAGGGGCCCTGGATGCTGGAGAGATCCAGGCCTCCCAGTTGCCAGCGGCCGTCACTGCCCACCAGGGCACTGCCGCTGAAGAGGGTCTGGCCATTCTGGCCAACCAGGGTGATGGTCACCCGCTGCCCCGCCTCCACGTCCGTGGTACTGCCGCTCAGGGTGACCTTGTCATGGCCGAGAATGCTGTCGGTATCGAGATCGTCGATGTCGATGGCGGCACGGGTATCCACCGTCACCGTCAGGGTGTCACTGGCCCGGTTGCCCGCGATGTCCACCGCATCGACGCGAAAATCATGGGGGCCATCGGCCAGGGTATCGGGGATCTGATATTGCCAGTTGCCGTTGCCATCCACGGTGAGCACGGCCATCACCTTGCCTTCCAGGGTCAGGGTAACGGTAGCGCCAGGCTCCCCCTTCCCTTGCAGAAGTGGTGTGGTGTCGCGGGTCAGATCATCGGTCTGGCTGGTGCCGGTGTCGCTCTCGTCCGCCAAATCCAGGGTAATGGTGGTGATGGTGTCGAGCAGGGTCTGGCCGGTGTCGCTGGCCCGGTTGCCGGCCGCGTCCTGGGTATCGGCCTGGATGGTCAGGGGGCCGTCCACCAGTTTGCCGGTGACGTCGCCGAAGTTTGCCTCCCAGACGAAGCCGGGCAGCACCACTGTGGTGGTGGTCAGGCGGTTGCCATCCTGATCTATCAGGGTGACGGTGACGGTCTGGCCGACTTCCACATCCTCGACAAAGCCGCGGATGATGACGCCGGTCGCCTCGTCGGCATTGATAATGTTATCGGCGGTCTGGGGCTCGGTGATGGTGATATAGGCCTGCAGATCCTGATCTTCCACATAGAGGAGATCATCACCCGGTTGGCGCGCCTCGTGGCCGGTATCGAATCCGGCCTCGGCCAGGGTCGCATCATTGATGCGATCCACCACCACGAAACCGCTGGCGCTGGAGCCGGCCACACCGCCAACCGTACCGGCCGCCGCGTTACCGGCCGCGGTCTCCTCGAATAGTTCGGTCGGGTCAGCCCCCTGACGGATAGCCTCCTGGAGGCTCGCCAGCTCGGCATCGGCACCGGCGGGCAGTACCGCCTCGGGCTAGGTGGGCTCGGGGCGTTCGCTGCCAGCCTCCGCCAGCTCCACCTGTCCGTCGGATTCGGTGAGCAGGCGCATCCCGGGCTCCAGTTGCATGCCAGGGGTGGCACGGCGCAAAGAGCCGTCCGCATCCATCACAAACACAGCGCCCTCCACCTTGGCAATAAGAGTCGGTTTATCGATTCGCAGCTCGGCCATATATCCTCCAACGGGTAAACACAGACTTCGCAGCACATGAAGCGTAAAGGGAAAGTCTCCGTGACAGGCGGCTATTTTACCGTCAATCACCCCCTATAACCCTTCGTCATTTTCGAAAATATCGAAAGTAAATGCCGCCAACCGTCCTATTAAATTCAATAAGACGCTATCAAGCCGCGAATATGCTGGAATAAAGCCCTTATTTTCCCTTTCATGAAAACAGATGGCTCTCTTGGTACCCATTTCTACGACAGCTTCTGTCACAAAGTCCCTTGACAGGGACCATGGTGATGGAAAACCGAAGCCTCCCCCTCACCCCTTCGCAAGCTTAATATTGAATTTAAATTCAATATCAGCAGTTTATTCTCTCTCTGCATGCGGTGTATCTCTCCGCCGCCTCTCGCCCAGCCCTCCTCGCCAACATGATGAACATCGATTTTACCTATTTTCATCAAAAGAGAACGGGTGGAAATAACCCTCGGATGAGGTTCAATAATTCCACCTGGATCGCACTTTTGGCATCCCTCCCCCCCCCTCAATTGATCTAGCGCAACTCCCACGGGGATAAATGATTATCCATTTTACCCATTTGGTATTATTCCCCCGAGCAATTGCATAAACACCGATTTATATGCAGCCATAACAATGGATCGGCCTGCCATGCCCGTCGATGATGAGCACAGATGTCCACACCAAGATGGAACGGTCAGGCCCGACATGGACTTTTATCTGGGAGTGATGACCGTGGGTTCATATGACAAGCTATTTCGACCAGGGCTGGCAGCCCTGCTGCTGACCGCCCTGCTGGGCGCAGGCAGTCTGGCACAGGCGGCCGACGAGGCACAAAACAAGGGCAAGATCGAGGCGCGCAGCGAGCTGTTCGCCAAGGATCACGCCGATCAGTTCACCAGCTGGAAAGGCACCAGCGAGAGCCGCGAGCGCACCGACGCCCTGGCGGAAGATCCGCAGATGGTGGTGCTCTGGGCCGGCTACCCCTTCTCCAAGGATTACAACAAGCCGCGCGGCCACTTCTATGCGCTGACCGACGTGCGGGAAACCCTGCGTACCGGCGCCCCCAAGACTGCCGAAGACGGTCCGCTGCCCATGGCCTGCTGGAGCTGCAAAGGCCCGGACGTGGCCCGCGTCATCGACGAGAAGGGTGAGGATGGCTACTTCAAGGGCATGTGGGCAAAAGGCGGACCGGAGATCGTCAACACCATCGGCTGCGCCGACTGCCACGACACCGCCTCGAAAGAGTTCAAGGAAGGGAAACCCGCCCTGCACCTCTCCCGTCCCTATGCCGACCGGGCCATGACCGCCATCGGCAAGCCGTTCAAGGAGCAGGGACGCTTCGATCAGCAGTCTCAGGTGTGCGGCCAGTGCCACGTGGAGTACTACTTCAGCGGCCCCACCAAGGCGGTGAAATTCCCCTGGGACAAGGGTACGACTGTTGAGCAGATGGAAGAGTATTACGACGAGATTGGCTTTGCCGACTGGACCCATGCCCTCTCCAAGACCCCCATGCTCAAAGCCCAGCATCCGGAGTACGAGACCTGGCGCGCCGGCATTCACGGCCAGAACAACGTCGCCTGCGTCGACTGCCACATGCCCAAGGTGCAGAACGAGCAAGGCAAGGTCTACACCGACCACAAGGTAGGCAACCCCTTCGATCGCTTCGATCAGACCTGCCGCAACTGCCACACCCAGAGCAAGGAGATGCTGCAAGGGGTGGTCAAGCAGCGCAAGGATGCCGTCACCGAGATCAAGCTCAAAGTCGAGAAGCAGCTGGTGCACGCCCACTTTGAAGCCAAGGCCGCCTGGGATGCCGGCGCCACCGAGGCCGAGATGAAGGACATTCTGCAGGACATCCGTCACGCCCAATGGCGCTGGGACTTCTCCATCGCCTCCCACGGGGTGCAGATGCACGCCCCGGAAGTGGCGCTGCGCATGCTGGGAACCGCCCTGGACAAGGCCGCCGACGCCCGCACCAAGCTGGCACGCCTGCTGGCCGCCAAGGGGATCAGCCACGAGATCGCCATTCCTGACATCTCCAGCAAGGAGAAGGCCCAGGCCGCTCTTGGCATGGACATGAAGCAGATGAACAGCGACAAGGCCCAGTTCCTCAAGACCACAGTCCCCGCCTGGGATGCCGAGGCCAAAGCGGCCGGACGGCTCGCACAATGACGAGGCATGCGGGCCCGCAGTGTCGGGCCCGCAGCCGGATGGAGGCTTCCTATGGGTGATTTAACGATGGATTTCTTACGATTGATGCTGATGGCAGCCATGCTGCTGACCAGCCTGCAGGGCCAGGCGGCCGATGCGGCAACCGCCCCGGCACCGACTACACATGAAGTGGAATTTCTGCGCAGTGCCGACAAGGCCTGCACCGACTGCCACAAGGAGCAGGTCGAAGGCATGCACGGCAAGCACGGCCAGGCGACCAACCCCAACAACCTGGCGCCGGTAACCTGCACCAACTGCCACGGTCAGCCCTCCCCCAAACACCGGGAAGGGGTCAAGGATGTGATGCGCTTTAGCGACAGCTTCAAGGACAAACAGAGTACCGAGAGCTACCCCATCGCCGAGCAGAACGGGGTCTGCATGAGCTGTCACGAACCCAAACCGCTGCGCGAGGCGCTCTGGGCCCACGACGTGCACGCCACCAAGCTCACCTGCACCAGCTGCCACCAGCTGCACCCGGCCAAGGAGCCCATGGTGGCTATTCCGGAGAAGTCCCGCATCAAGCTCTGTGTCGACTGCCACAGCAAGCAGCATGAGGCCGTCAAGGCGGCCAAGGCGAACACCACCTCGGGCAAGGAGGTACAATGAGCTGCTCTCGCCGTCACTTCATGGCGGGGATGAGCGCGGGGGCCCTCATCATGATGACGGGGGCTGCTCGTGCCAACTCCCGCTCCCTTGCCACTACCCTCGCCCACAGCCAGACCATCGACGGGGTACGCTTTGGCATGCTCCACGACGAGACGGCCTGCATCGGCTGTACCGCCTGCATGGATGCCTGCCGGGAGGTGAATCAGGTGCCAGAGGGGGTCTCGCGCCTCGAGATCATCCGCTCCGGCCCCATCGGCACCTTCCCTGATGCCGAGTACCACTTCTTTCGCAAGTCCTGCCAGCACTGCGACAACGCCCCCTGCGTGCACGTCTGCCCGACCGGTGCCTCCCATATCCGCAAGGAGGATGGCATCGTCGACGTCAACCCGGATCTCTGCGTCGGCTGCATGTACTGTCTGGCCGCCTGTCCCTATCAGGTGCGCTTCATCAACCCTGTGACCAAGGTGGCCGACAAGTGCGACTTTTGCCGCAAGACCAACCTGGCGGCGGGCAAGGAGCCGGCCTGCGTGGAATCCTGCCCCACCAAGGCGCTGGTGTTCGGCAATCTGGATGACCCGGACAGCCCCATCGCCAAACGGCTGGTGAAGGAGACCACCTATCGCTACAAGCAGGCACTCGGCACTTCGCCCAAGATGTACCGCGTGCCCAAAGGGGAGATAAAGTCATGACCATGCAAGAGGCGTTTCACTTCCCCTCCCTTGTCTGGGGATTTGTCCGATCGCCATCTACCGCAGTAACAGAAGGAGGAATGGATCATGTTGCATGACGCATTTCACTTCTCCTCGCTGGTGTGGGACTGGCCCATCGCTATCTATCTGTTCCTGCTCGGCATCTCCGCCGGGGCCACCACCCTCTCGGTGCTGCTGCGCCGCAAGGGGGCCGGCAGCGAGAGCGGCATCATCAAGGCGACCGCCATTCTGGCGCCGGTGAGCGTGGTGCTGGGGTTACTGATCCTCATCTTCCATCTGGCCCGTCCCTGGACCTTCTGGAAGCTGATGTTCCACTACCAGTTCGACTCCGTGATGTCGATGGGGGTCATGCTGTTCCAGGTCTACATGGCGGTGCTGTTCGCCTGGCTGGCAGTGGTGTTTCGCTCCGAGATCGAGACCTTGCGCAGTCACCTGCTGCAAGAGAAGTTCGCCTTTGTGGATAATCTCATCGCTTGGCTTGCCCGCATCGAGCGGCTGCTGGCGCCGCTCTTGCTGCTGCTTGCCGTGCTCTTGGGGGCCTACACCGGCTTTCTGCTCTCCGCGCTCAAGACCTATCCGCTCTTGAACAACCCGGTGCTGCCGGTGCTGTTCCTCATCTCCGGCGTCAGCTCCGGCATCGCCTCCACCATCTTGCTGGCGGTCACCCTGTTCAAGGAGAACCATCACAGCCAGGGAGTGAGCTTTGTCCACCGCTTCGAGCGGCCTGTACTGGCGGTGGAGGTGTTGCTGCTGGTCTGCTTCTTTACCGGCCTCTACTTCGGTGGCGGCCAGAAGGAGGCAGCCATGTGGGCCGCCATCGGCAGCGGCTTCTGGGCTCAGGTGTTCTGGCTCGGGGTAGTGGGCATCGGCATGCTGCTGCCCCAGTTGCTGGCCCTGCTGGCCCCCGCGCCGCTGCGGGCCAAAAACGGCTATCTGGTACTGGTCTGCAGCCTGACCCTGGTGGGGATCCTGCTGCTGCGCTACTTCGTGCTCTACGCCGGCCAGATGACGGTAGTTTGAAGGTATGCTCACCAGCGCCAGCCACCCTCGGGTGACTGGCGCTTATTTGTTGCGATGAGTTGTTGCGATTGATTGTTGCCAGAAATGTGGATGTTATCCCCCAGCGCCGGTACGGTGCAGACGCTGCGGCATAACATAGACGAATGATTGACTGGAGGTTGTGTGCTGGCGGAGCTCGGCTATCTCTCACTGTTGCTGGCGACCGGGCTCGCCCTGCTGCAAGGCACCCTGCCCTGGCTGGGGCTGCGGCTCGCCTCATGCCCGCTGCTGGGCTGCGCAAAGCCGCTGGCCATCCTGGTCGCGCTCCTGCTCGGGGCCGCCCTGCTGCTGCTCGCCAGCTGTTTTGGCCAGGATGACTTCACCCTGGTCTATGTGGCCCAGCACGCCAACAGCGCCCTGCCCCTTGGCTTCAAGCTGGCGGCCGTGTGGGGCGGCCACGAGGGCTCCATGCTCTTTTTCGTCTTTGCGCTGGGGCTGTGGGGCGCGCTGGTGGCCCTTTGCTCCAAACGGGTCGATCCGCTGATCACAACCCGGGTATTGGCCATCATGGGGCTGATCGTCGGGCTGTTCGGCCTCTATACCCTGATCTTCTCCAGCCCGTTTGACCGCCAGTTCCCAGGGCCGCTGGAGGGGCGCGATCTCAACCCCATGCTGCAGGATATCGGCCTCATCATCCACCCGCCCCTGCTCTATCTCGGTTACGTCGGCTTTGCGGTCAACTTCGCCTTCGCCATGGCGGCGCTGCACTCGGGTCGGCTCGATGGCGCCGTGGCCCACTGGAGCCGCCCCTGGGCGCTCGGCTCCTGGGTCTTTCTCACCGCCGGCATCGTGCTGGGTTCCTGGTGGGCCTATTACGAGCTCGGCTGGGGAGGCTGGTGGTTCTGGGATCCGGTGGAAAATGCCTCCCTCTTGCCCTGGCTGCTCGGCACCGCCCTGCTGCACGCCCTGGTGGTGTGCGAGAAGCGCGGCGCTTACGGTCACGCCGTGCTGCTGCTCTCCATCTTTACCTTTGCCTTAAGCCTGCTCGGCACCTTCGTGGTGCGCTCCGGGGTGCTC
Organism: Aeromonas sp. s6; assembly: GCF_040907815.1. Lineage (NCBI taxonomy): Bacteria > Pseudomonadati > Pseudomonadota > Gammaproteobacteria > Aeromonadales > Aeromonadaceae > Aeromonas > Aeromonas sp. s6. Next base: position 28,309 of record NZ_JBFOCN010000114.1, on the reverse strand, counting down.
ACCTCGGTGCACGCCTTTGCGGTCGACCCCAGCCGCGGCCTCACCCTCTTGTTGCTGCTCGGTTTGCTATTGACCTGCGCCCTCACCCTGTTTGCTCTGCGGGCGGACATTCGCGCTCCCTATGCCCGCTTTGGCTTGCTGTCAAAAGAGGGGCTGCTCGGCGCCGCCATCCTGCTGCTTTGCGTGGCCTGCGCCAGCGTGCTGCTCGGCACCTTCTACCCCATGGTGTTTCAGTCGCTCCATCTGGGTTCGCTCTCGGTGGGCGCCCCCTATTTCAATACCATCTTCGTGCCGCTGGCCCTCTGCCTGATGGCGCTCATGACCCAGCTGCCGCGCCTGCGCTGGCAGCATCTGGCTGCCCAGCGCCGCATCAAGGTGCTGCTCCCATGCCTGTTTGGCCTGCTGGGGGGCACCTTGCTGAGCCTCGCCTATCCCGAACCGCTGCGGGCAAGCTGGCTGGGGCTTGCGGCCAACGTGCTGAGCCTCTGGCTGATGGCCAGCCTGCTGCTCCCGCTCTTGCAACCAGTCGCCCTGCGCGAGCTCACCCTCTATCGGCTCGGCAGCCTGCTGGCCCATCTCGGGGTAGCGGTGTGTGCCCTAGGCATCGCGCAGGTGAGTCACCACAGTCAGGAGGGGGGCGCGGTACTCGCCGCAGGCCAGCCCTATCGGCTCGGCGCCTTCGCGTTTCGCTATGAGGGGAGCGAGCCCATCATCGGCCCCAACTACACCGCCGAGCGCATCACTCTCAGCGTGCACAAGGACGGTAAAGAGGTGGCGCGGCTCACCCCGGAGCGGCGCCACTACAGCGTGCGCACCATGAACATGAACGAACCCGGGATCAAATGGGGACTGCTCGGCGATCTCTACGTGGTGCTTGGCGAGAAGATGGGACCCGGCGCCTATGCCATGCGGCTGCACTACAAGCCACTGGTGCGCTGGATCTGGTTCGGTGGCCTGTTGATGATGACGGGCGGTGCCCTGCGCCTGCTCGCCCGCCGGCCGCTGCTGGCTAGCCATCCTGCGCCAGCTACCGCCCCCTCCCCTCGGCTTGAACAGGAGTCCTTATGAACACTCGTCTGCGCCTGTTCGTGCCGCTCGTGCTCACCCTGGGGCTCTGTACCCTGCTCTGGCTCGGCCTTGGCAACAACCCCTACAGCCAGGATGAGGCCGTCGCAGGGCGCACCCTGCCCGCCTGGCAGAGTGACGATCTGTTTGGTGGCGCCCCCATCCACACCGCGGCACTCAAGGGGGAGCCCTTCGTGCTCAACGTCTGGGCCAGCTGGTGCCCCAACTGCCGCGCCGAGCATCCGCTGCTGGGTGAGCTGGTCAGCGCCGTGCCCCTCTATGGCCTCAACTACCGGGACAAGGTAGATGCCGCCCGCGCCTGGCTTATCCAGGCGGGCAACCCCTATCGCGCCGTGCTGGCCGACCCCGACGGCCGACTCGCACTGGAGCTCGGCGTCTACGGCACGCCGGAGACCTATCTCTTCGCCGGCGACGGCACCCTGCTGACCCGCCACACGGGTGAGCTCACCCGGGAAGTCTGGCAACGCCAGTTTGCCCCCCAGCTTGCAAAGGCCCGCAGCAACACCGCCAGCCAGCCCGAAGTGGAAAGAGAAGCGGAGAGAGAAGTAGAGAGACAAGTGCAGGAGAGCAAGCCATGAGCCGTCTCGGCCACGCCCTGATCGCGCCACTCTTGCTGGCCTTGAGCCTCGGGGCCCTTGCCAGCGGGGTCGACACCTATGAGTTTCGCCACCCCGAGCGGCAGACCCGTGCTCAGGAATTGGCCCGTGCCCTGCGCTGCCCCCAGTGCCAGAACCAGAACCTGGTGGAGTCCAACTCCCCCATCGCCCGGGATCTGCGGCTTGAGGTCTACCGCTGGGTGGACGAGGGACAGTCTGATGAGCAGGTGATCGCCCGCATGACGGAGCGCTTCGGCGACTTCGTGCGCTACGATCCCCCCTTCAAGCGCAGCACGGCGCTGCTGTGGGGCGGCCCCGCCCTCTTGCTGTTGCTGGCGCTCAATCGCCTGCGCAGGAGCCTGCATCGCCGGCAACCGGCGCGGGTGCCGCTTGTCGGCGACAGAGCCGAGGGGGCGCTCGCCCAGGACCCCAGGGCCGAGCTGAACCGGCTGATCATGGCCGAGCAGCAGGCGGGGCTTGCCCCCCACAGCCGCCTCTACCGGGAGCTGGAGCTGGCCCGCCTCGCCAACGCCACCCCACCTGCCGAGCAGGCCCTGCGCGAGCGGCTGGTAAGAGATCGCACCGCTCGTCCGCAGCTCTGGCTGCGCACCTGGATACTGCTTGGGGGCCTGCTGCTGGCGCTGATGGCAGGTATTTATGCCGGCACCGGCCGCTATCAGGCGTGGCAGGCTTATCAGTCGCGCCCCGATCCGCTGGCGGGATTGAGCCCGCGGAATCTGCAGGACAAGGAGCTGGGCGCCCTGCACCAGCGTCTGCAAGCGAACCCCGCCGATCTCGACGGCTGGGCGGCGCTCGGCCAGCTCTATCTCTATCGGGACGAGTACGACAATGCCCTGCTCGCCTACCAGCGCCTCGCCCTGCAAGAAGGGGGCGCCAGCGCGGCGACCCAAGCCGCACAGGCTACCGTGCTCTACTATCAGGCGGGCCAGCAGCTGACTCCCGAGGCAACCCGCCTGCTGGAGAGCGCCCTCAAGCAGGACAAAGGCGAGGTGAGCGCCCTGATGCTGCTCGCCTCCGATCACTTCCTGCATGGTCGCTACAGCCAGGCCATTGCGCTGTGGCAGCAACTGCTCGATGAAGAGCGACCCCGTATCAACCGGACCGCGTTGATCCAGGCCATTCAGACCGCGCGGATGATGGGAGGATGAAGCGGGGCAAAACGGCGATAATGCAGCGGGCCATCTTCCCTGCCGGGCACCGTTTTTATCGCCATGGTCGCCATGAACAACCTTTTCATCATCCCAAGGCGCCGAAAGGTGCAAAAAGAGTCGTCATCCCGCCCCTCACCAGCATATAGTGCGCCCCCGTGGTGGCGTGTCTGGCATGGCCTGACAGGCCTCTATGACTCCCTTTATCGGGCCCAATAGCCCCGATGCGGGGGATTTCAAGGTGCGCCAACCCATAAAATGGAAATATCCGGCCACCAGACGTTGTGAAGCGTCAATTACCGTCATATAACTTAGCCAAATGTCCCTGTGAGTCGTAGTAGAGTCAAATCATGAACCTTCGTCCTTTTCTTCCCTTGCTGCTCGGCGCCTTCCTCCTTCCCGCCAGCATGGAAAGCGCCCATGCCAACCCGTTTTCTGCGACCTCTTCTTCCACCAACAGCCTGCTCGAACCCCGCAGCAACCTGCCGCTGAGATCCGATGCCTACGTGGTCGTCAACCCGAAAACCGGCGAGACCCTGGCAGAGCGCAACGCCAACCGGGTGATGTCCATCGCCTCCATCACCAAGCTGATGACAGCGCTGGTGGTACTGGATGGCAATCAGCGCCTCAACGAGACCCTCACCGTCACCATGGATGACGTGGACAGACTCAAGGGCACGGGGTCGCGCCTCGCGGTAGGCTCGCGTCTGAGTCGCGCCGACATGCTGCACATCGCCCTGATGTCCTCTGAAAACCGCGCCGCCTCCGCCTTGGGACGGCACTACCCGGGTGGCCGCAAAGCCTTTATCGAGGCAATGAATGCCAAGGCCCGCATGCTCGGCATGTGGAGCACCCATTTCGCCGACAGCACCGGGCTCAACCCCCGCAACGTCTCCACCGCACACGATCTCGCCAAACTGGCTGCCGCCGCATCCACCTACCCGCTGATCCGCCAGTACACCGCCTCCGAGCAGCGTCTGGTACGCAACGGCAAGCGCCAGTTGCACTACCTCAACTCCAACCGCCTGGTACGGGAAGGAAGCTGGCCCATTCTGGTCTCCAAGACCGGTTATATCCGCGAGGCGGGGCGCTGCCTGGTCATGGGAACCCGGGTCAACAACGAGCCCGTGGTCATGGTGCTGCTTCACGCCAACACCACGGATGAACGGGTCGCCGATGCCAGAAAGATCAAGAGCTGGCTGGAAACCTCGGGCCGCATGACCCTGACGGCGCAGTCCACTCCCCAGCCCAGGCTCTTCAGCAGCCAGTAACGGCTACGAGAACAAGGGCCCCCGAACCGGCAGGTGCGGGGGCCTTTTTCATGAGTGGCAATCACCCCCCTGCTGCCTCTTTCTGCTCCCCCGGTGATCCCGACCGTATGGTGCTTCGTTAAGGAGGCAGAGAGAAACCAAGGGCATCAACAGGGCCGCCACATGCACCTCAAACCCCATCTACCCGAGAAGATCTGTCCCGTCTGCCTGCGTCCTTTTGCCTGGCGGCGCAAGTGGGCCCGCTGCTGGCAGGAAGTGCGCTATTGCAGCGAACGCTGCCGTCGTCGGAAGGAGCACCCCTGATGGAGCTGCGCCTCATTCTCGGAGATCAACTGAACGCAGGTCACAGCTGGTTTCGCACGCCGGATCCCGCTGTCTGCTACCTGATGGCGGAGCTGCGCCAGGAGACGGACTACTGCCGCCACCATCGCCAGAAGGTGCTCGCCTTCTTTGCCGCCATGCGCGCCTTCGCCGCCGCCCTCACCCAGGCGGGCCACCGGGTCTGCTACCTGACTCTCGATGAGAGCGCCCCCTGGCCCGATTTGCCGAGCTTGCTGGCGGCCCAGCTAGAAGCGCATCAGGCCGAGCGCTTCGCCTGGCAGAGCCCGGACGAGTGGCGCCTTGCAAGCCAGCTGACCCAGTGGGCCTCAGGCCTTGCCATCCCGACCGCTGAGGTGGAGAGCGAACATTTTCTCACCCCCCGCGATGGCTGGCGACGCTACCCCCACAGCCGGATGGAGTTCTTCTACCGCGCCCTGCGAAAGCAGTACCGGGTGTTGCTCGATGAGCGCGGCCAGCCCCTTGGGGGGCGCTGGAACTTCGATGCCGAGAATCGCGCCAAATTGCCGGCGACCCGACCCATCCCGGCGCCCCTCACCTTTGCCAACGAGGTGAGCGACATCGATGCCATGCTGACCCGCCACGGCATTGCCACCCTTGGCACAGCCGATGCCAGCGCCCTGCCCTGGCCCATCACCCGGCGCCAGAGCCGCGCACTGCTTGAACACTTCCTTGCACACTGCCTGCCCCACTTCGGTCGCTATCAGGACGCCCTGAGCGAACGGGGCTGGAGCCTGTTCCACAGCCGCTTGTCGTTTTCCATGAACAGCAAGATGCTCCATCCCCTCGAGGTGATCCGCGCTGCGCAAGCTCACTGGCAGGCCAATCAGGCCACCATTTCCCTGGCGCAGGTGGAGGGCTTCATCCGCCAGATCCTCGGCTGGCGCGAGTTTGTCCGCGCCCTCTACTGGGAAAGGATGCCCGAGTATCAGCGCACCAACTTTCTCGGGGCCGAGCGACCCCTGCCCGGTTTTTTCTGGAATGGAGAAACCAGCATGGCCTGCGTACGTCACGCCATTCGACAGTCTCTGGAGCACGCCTATGCCCACCATATCCAGCGGCTGATGGTGACCGGCAACTTCGCCCTGCTGGCGGGGATCCACCCTGACGAGGTGGATGCCTGGTATCTGGGTATCTATGTGGATGCCATCGAGTGGGTGGAGCTGCCCAACACCCGCGGCATGAGCCAGTTTGCCGATGGCGGTCTGATGGGCAGCAAGCCCTACGCCAGCAGCGGCGCCTATCTCGAGCGGATGGGCCACTACTGCAAGGGGTGTCACTATCAAGTGAAGGCCCGCAGCGGGCCGGACAGCTGCCCCTTCAACAGCCTCTACTGGCACTTTCTCTGGCGCAACCGGGACAAACTTGGCAACAACCCTCGCCTCGCCCTGCCCTATGCCAACTGGGATGGCCAAACCACAGAACAGCAGCAAGCCATCCTGACGACGGCAGAGCATCATCTGCTCCATCTGGAGCGGCTCTGAATCGACCGGATTTCATGCCAGAAAGTGAGCAAATGACAACATTGAGAGCCAGTTAACAAAATGTAAATAGCGATAACCACCAATGACATCGACACCAGTTGAATATCCTGTGGCGGCTGATTAAGGTGGAGGCCCCAGTCAAGGAGAGACAAGATGGACATTGTGGTACTCGGTGGTGGCGTGGTCGGTGTGACCAGCGCCTGGTATCTGGCCAAGGCCGGTCACAAGGTGACCCTGCTGGAGCGGCGTGACGGGGTGGCCCTTGAAACCAGCCATGCCAACGCGGGTCAGATCTCCCCGGGTTATGCCTCCCCCTGGGCTGCCCCCGGCATTCCCCTCAAGGCAGCCAAATGGCTGCTGCAAAAACATGCACCCTTCACGGTGCGACCCACCTCGGACCCCTTCCAGCTGCGCTGGATGCTGAAGATGTTCGCCAACTGCACGCCAGCGGCCTATGCAGTCAACAAGGGGCGCATGGTGCGGCTGGCCGAGTACAGCCGCGACTGCATGAAGCAGTTGCGGGGCGAGCTGGCGCTCGACTACGAAGGGCGCCAGCTCGGCACCCTGCAACTGTTTCGCAGTCAGGCCCAGCTCGATGCCAGCCAGCGCGACATCGCCGTGCTCGAGGAGTACGGCGTCCCCTATCAGTCTCTGAATGCCGACGGCTGCGAGGAGGTCGAGCCCGCCTTGGCAAGGGTGCGTGGCAAGGTGGTGGGCGGCCTGCGCCTGCCGGGAGATGAAACCGGTGACTGTTTCCGCTTCACCCAGGCCCTGGCGGACGAGGCGCGTCGGCTCGGGGTGAACTTCGTCTTCAACTGCGCCATCGACGAGGTCGAGATCGCGAAGGGACGCGCCGTGGCGGTCCGTGCCGGCGAGCAGCGCTTCCAGGCCGACGCCATCGTCTGTGCCCTCGGCAGTTATGGCACCGGCTTCCTGCGCCCCCTCGGAATTGAGCTCCCCGTCTACCCGGTCAAGGGGTACTCCCTCACCCTGCCGATGACGGATGCCGAGGGCGCCCCGCGCAGCACCGTGCTGGACGAGACCTACAAGGTCGCCATCACCCGCTTCGACGAACGGATCCGGGTGGGGGGCATGGCCGAACTCTCGGGCTTCAACCTGGCGCTCAACCCGAGGCGCCACGATACCCTGGCCATGGTGGTGAGGGATCTCTTCCCCCAGGGGGGAAATCTGGAGCAGGCCACCTTCTGGACCGGGCTGCGCCCCATGACGCCGGACGGCACGCCCCTGGTGGGCCCAAGCCCCATCCCCGGGCTCTGGCTCAATACCGGCCACGGCACCCTGGGCTGGACCATGGCGGCAGGATCGGGCCAGTTGCTCAGCGATCTCATCTCGGGCAATACCCCGGATATCAGCGACGAGGGGCTCACCCTGGCCCGCTACGGCTAGGCATTGGCCACCCGTCTGTGCAAGTCTGCGAAAGAAAGAGGGCGTGCCTGGCACGCCCTCTTTTTTCTTGCCCCCCTGGCTACGACGACACCGGGGTCGCCTCCTCGCTCGTCAGTCCGGGTTTCAGGGCCAGCGTGAAGAGCGCCGCCACCATGTCGGACTGGGTGATGATGCCCACCAGCTGCTCCCCTTCCACCACCGGCATGTGGTGCAGCCCCCCGTCGGAGAAGGCCTCCACCAGATCGTAGAGAGGCTGGTAGAGCCGCGCCGTCTGCACCTCCCGGGTCATCAGATCTGCCACCTGCTGCTGCTCAAGGGCCTCCTTCGCCCTCGGCTGGCGACCCGCCCGGTCGATCATCAGGTCGTGCAGGGTGATGATGCCGACCAGCCTCTCCCCCTCATCCACCACCGGCAGCGCCTTGATCTGGTGGTGGGAGAGCAGATGCCACGCTTCCATGGCGAGCGCCTGTGGCGTCGTCACGACGAGATCCCGCGACATCACATCCTGGCAACGCACCGTCCCCACTCGCCCCCGCAGGGCATGAAGCTGGGCCTCCTGCAGCAGCTCCTGCAGATCCTGGCGGCTGATGTCCAGCAGTTCCCCGTGTTTTTCCAGGGCAAAGTCGATGTCCTGGGTGGCGAGCCGGGCGCTCGGCTGGGGATCCGCCGTCTGGTGGCGATTGGGCGCCGCCTTGCCACCATGGGGATAACGACGCCCCAGAGCGCGGTTGTAGAGCAAGCCCAGACTCAGCAGCAACAGGGAATTGAGCAGCACCGGCAGCAGCACGTAGCCGACCCCGAGCGCCCGGATCCCCTCGCCGCCGATGACGGCGGTCAGGGCCACGGCGCCGCCGGGCGGGTGCAGGCTGCGGGTGAGGAACATGGCGGCGATGGCCAGCATCACCGCCAGGGCCGAGGCGATAGCCATGTCAGGCACCAGGCTCGCACTCAATACCCCCATCAGGGCCGACACCCCGTTGCCCACAAGGATGGACCAGGGCTGGGCCAGGGGGCTCGCGGGGGCTGCAAACAGCAGCACGGCGGAGGCCCCCATGGGCGCGATGAGCCAGTGCACCTCGAGCCCCAGCCCCCAGCGGCACAGCAAGGCGGTGCCGAGCAAGCCGATGAGGGCGCCAAGGGCGCCGTAACAACTCTCTTTGACGCTGGTATTGGTCGATACCGGCAAAAAATCCCTGAACTGCATGGTGCTCCCGCGGACGATAACATTTATTTCAAATACGCAATTCTAGCCACTTTCCCCCGTCCCGCACCAGCCCCCCGCTCCGCCATGGCCATCAGCCGCACGCTTTTTCCCTTCTTAACATTGTCTTAAGAGTCCGCTGGCACCCTTTACGCCATCCCAACACAGGAGCCCAACGGTATGACTCACCTCAACGATGCCCTGCGCCGCTTCGACGGCCAACGCCGGGTCTGGACGGCGGGACTGGAGCGAACCCTGCTCGGCTGGCTTGCCAGTCGCAGCGCATTGCAGCCCTCTTCGCAGGCACCCCGCCGGATCCTGGTCATTCGCAGCACCAACCGCATCGGCAACAACCTCTTCCTGCTGCCCTTCCTGCACCAGCTTCATCGCGCCCATCCCCACGCCGAGCTGGAGCTGGTGTGCAGCCCCACCGCCCTGCTCCCCTTCCTGGCCGATCTGCCCCTGCGGCACATTCATCAGATCCGGTTGCAGGGCAGACACCTGCCGGGCGCCCTCTCGGCACTCTCGCGTCTGCGCCGCCAGCACTACGACAGGGTCTACGTCCCCTTCGCCTCCAGTACGGATCACTTCATCGCCGCCTGGGTACAGGCCCGTGAGAAATGCGGCTTCGACGATGGTCACGGGGATCTCATCTTCCCGCGTCCGCAGGCTCCGGACAGTGAGTGCCACTACGCCCACCAGCCCCTGCAACTGCTCGGCATACCGGGCAATCCGGCTGAACCCATCCCCCTTGGCAGCCTGTTGCAGGGGCCAAGCCCGGCCTTGAGTGCGCTGCGACGAGCCCATCCTGGCCGTCCCCTGATCGGCTTTTTCACCGGCGCTCGCAAGGGCAAGGGGCTCTCCCAGCCCCAGTGGCAGCGGTTGCTTGGGGATCTGCGCCGTCACAGCCCGGATGCCCTGCTGATCCAGCTCGCGGATCCCGCCGCCCCCCAGCACCCGCTCGGGGACGTGCACGTTTCCCTTGGCAACATGGGGGAGCTGGCCCGCTTCACGGGCGGCCTCTCCCTCTTCGTCAGCGCCGACACCGGCCCCCTGCACCTGGCTGCCGCCAGCGGTGTGCCCTGTCTTGGCCTCTTTACCCAGACCGACCCCGCCCGCTACGGGTGCCTGGGCGCCCAACACCTCAATCTGGTGATCGAGGATCGCAATGCCATCCCCCTCGACCGCCAGTGGCTGGCCGAGGCGCTCGCAAGCGCCCCTCACCCGGTGACGATGTCGGTTTCCCCCACCCGCTACCGGCCCGCCCTGATCCCCCTCTAGGGGGCGGCCATGCAAAAAAGAGGGAAGGCTGTCGCCTTCCCTCTCTCGTCTTGGTGACACTCACCGGGCGCTCGTCCGGGTGAATGGAAGCCCTCAGGCCAGCTCGGCGCGCAGCGCCCGGGTCGCATCGACCATCACCTTCAGGGCAGCGGTGGTCTCTTCCCAGCCGCGGGTTTTGAGGCCGCAGTCCGGGTTCACCCAGAGCCGGTCTGCCGGGATTTGTTGCGCAGCCTTGCGGATGAGGTCTTCAATCCAGCCCTGGCTCGGTACGTTCGGCGAGTGGATGTCGTAGACGCCCGGACCGATCTCGTTGGGGTAGTTGAAGCGCTCGAACGCTTCGAGCAACTGCATCTGGCTGCGGCTCGTCTCGATGGTGATCACATCCGCGTCCAGCGCCGCCACCGCCTCGATGATGAGGTTGAAGTCGCTGTAACACATGTGGGTGTGGATCTGGGTGCTGTCCACCACCGGGCTTGCACTCAGGCGGAAGGCGCGCACCGCCCAGTCCAGATAGGCCTGGTGATCCTGCTTGCGCAGGGGCAGCCCTTCGCGGATCGCCGGCTCGTCGATCTGGATGATCTTGATGCCGGCGGCTTCCAAGTCAGCCACCTCGTCGCGAATGGCCAGGCCAATCTGTAGGGCGGACTGCTCGCGGCTCACGTCTTCCCGCGGGAAGGACCAGCAGAGAATAGTCACGGGGCCGGTCAGCATGCCCTTCACCGGCTTGTCGGTCAGGCTCTGGGCAAACTTCGTCCACTCAAGGGTCATGGGGGTCGGACGGTCGATGTCACGGGTGATCACCGGCGGCTTGACGCAGCGGGAGCCATAGCTCTGTACCCAGCCAAATCGGGTGATGGCAAAGCCGTCCAGCAGCTCCCCGAAATACTCCACCATGTCGTTGCGCTCGGCCTCGCCGTGCACCAGCACGTCCAGCCCGATGGCCTCCTGGCGCTCAATCGCATCCTTGATCTGGGCCTGGATGCCCGCCTCGTAGGCCTGGTCATCGATGCGCCCGGCACGCCAATCCTGACGCAGCACCCGGATTTCAGAGGTCTGCGGGAAGGAGCCGATGGTGGTGGTGGGCAGGAGCGGCAGCTTCAGATCCGAGCGCTGCGCGTCGGCACGCACCGGGTAGGCGCTCTGGCGATCGAAGTCACTGTTGGTCAGGCTGGCGAGGCGCGACTGCACCACCTTCTTGTGAACCCGGCTGTCAGACTCCCGATCCACGATGGGCTGGCTGTAAGCCTCGATTTTGTCCAGGGCGCCACCGTCCAGGTAGTCGGACAGCAGCCCCAGCTCATAGCACTTTTGCAGGGCAAAGGCGAACCAGCTGCGAGTCTGGGGATCCAGCTCGTGCTCCAGGGTCAAATCCACCGGGCTGTGCAGCAAGGAACAGGAGGAGGCCACCCAGAGGCGCTCACCAAGCTTTTCTTTCAAGGCCTTGAGGGTCGGCGCCAGCTTGGCCAGGTTGGCACGCCAGACGTTGCGGCCGTTGATGACACCCGCCGAGAGTACCCACTGGGCCGGCAGGTGCGGGACCAGGGTCTCCAGCTGCTCGGGGGCTGCCACCAGATCCAGGTGCAGGCCGTCCACCTTCAGACTGGTGATGATGTCCCGCTGATGGGCCACGGACCCGAAGTAGGTGGTGAGCAGCAGCTTGCAGGGGCCGCTCAGGCGCTCATATGCCTTGAGGTAGGCCAGGCGCCACTCGTCCGGCAGGTCCAGCGCCAGGGCCGGCTCGTCGATTTGCACCCACTCCACCCCCTGGGCCGCCAGTTTGGCCAGGATCTCCTGGTAGACGATCAGCAGGCGATCCAGCAGTTCGAGGCGGGAGAAGCCGCTCTCTTTCTCCTTGCCAAGCCAGAGGTAGGAGACGGGGCCCAGCAACACCGCCTTGACCGGCAGCCCAAGGGCCTTCGCCTCCTCCACCTCGTCAAAGAGCTGGCTCCAGCCCAGCTTGAAGCGCTGGTCACGGTAAAATTCCGGCACCAGGTAGTGGTAGTTGGTGTTGAACCATTTGGTCATCTCGGCTGCGGCGGCCGCCGGGCCGGTCGGCGCACGGCCACGGGCCACCCGGAACAGGGTGTCGAGGTCGGTGTCGCCGTGGCGGTGACGGGCAGGCACGGCGTCCACCAGCAGGCTGGTACCCAGCACCTGATCGTACCAGGCAAAATCCCCCACCGGCAGCAGGTTGACCCCGGCGGTACGCTGGGCCTGCCAGTGGCGCTCACGCAGGCTCTTGCCCACGGCGACCAGCTCGGCCTGGGTGGTTTCGCCACGCCAGTAGGATTCGAGGGCAAATTTCAGTTCGCGCTTGGCGCCGATACGGGGAAAGCCCAGGGTGTGTGCGAAGGTCATAGGTTCCATTCCTTATGCTCGTTTATCTGATGAGGATCTGGATTGTTTGGCCATCCAGATGTTTACACATCCAAAATGACAAGATAAGGTGGCCTTGGCTATTGAATCCTCTTCAACTGGCTCTCAAGAATTTCTCAACTGACGCACAAAGGAGCAGTGCCATGGTCGCGCCCACCCCATCCAGCCCCCCTCAGAGCAGCAATCTGGGCATCGATCTCAAACACCTGAAGACCATCAGCGCCCTGGCCGAGCAAGGGTCCCTGGCCGGGGCCGCGCTCAGCCTCAACCTCACCCAGTCCGCCCTCTCCCACCAGCTCAAGGAGCTGGAGACCCGCCTCAATCTGGAGCTGTTTCTTCGAAAAAGCCGCCCTCTGGTGCTGACGGCGGCAGGCCAGCATCTGCTGGCCCTGGCCCGTCAGGTGCTGCCCGCCCTGGCCCAGACCGAGCGTCAGCTGGTCGCCCTGCACAGCGGCGAGGCGGGCAGGCTGCATCTGGCCCTCGATTGCCACAGCTGCATCCAGTGGCTGCTCCCGCTGTTGCCGGACTTTCGCCGCCAGTGGCCCGGCGTGGATCTGGAGGTGGAGTCGGTGCCGGGTTTCGATGCCATCAGTGCCCTGCTTGGCGGCCAGCTCGACCTGCTGCTCACCTCGGATGTGCAGGCCCGCGGAGATCTTCATTTCGAGCCGCTGTTCGCCTTCGATCTCACCCTGGTGATGGCGCCGGATCACCCCCTCTGCCAGCAGCGGCGCATCGCACCAGACGATCTGCGACCGGAGGTGCTGCTGGTCTACCCGGTGGAGCGGGCGCGCATGGACGTGTTCAGCCGTTTCCTGCAACCGGCCGGGGTGGAGCCCGCCCGTTGCAAACCGGTGGACAACACCTCGGTCATGCTGCAGATGGCCGCCGCCGGACTCGGGCTCGCCGCCCTGCCCCGCTGGGCCAGCGAGGAGTTCGTGCGCCAGGGCCTGCTTGAGGCGCGCCCTCTCGGGGAGGGCATTCGCCGCCACATGTATGGCGCCGTGCGCGCCGCCGACAAAGATCAGGCCTGCCTGCAGAGCCTGTTCGAGCGCATTCGCACCCGGATGGCGGCCCAGTAAGCCGGGCACAAAAAAGCCGCCAGGATCAGGCGGCTTTCACCACGGGTTGCCCGCGCAGACGAAGAGTCGGGTATCAGCATTCATCACCCCTCGCCCCACCCAGCCTTCGCGGGCAGTTGCCACACAGTTCCCCATCCCGGCGCTTGTAGTGCAGGCAGCAGCGCTGACGCACATAGCCCGGGAAGGCCTCGTCCCGGGGCAGCCCCGCCTCGCGCCAGCCCGTCAGATGTGCCGACGGCAGGCCACAGGATTCAAGCCAGAGGGGGGCATGGGCCCTCACCTCCTCCCGACTCACTTCCCCGAAGAAATCGGGTACCCGCACCAGGGCCGCCAGCAGATCGTCCGCCAGGAGCGGGCGCACGAAACCGGGGCGCAGCCGCTGCGCCGTCCCAAGGAGGGTGAACTGCCCCTGCCAGTGCGCCTGGAGTCGCTCCCCGGCCGTCTTGATCAACACGCCGACCTCCCCTCTGATCATGGGCTCGGCCGGCAGGGTAAAGCCCGACACCACGCCGGCCTCATGCCCCTGTCCCAGCCTGTCGAGGGCAGGCACGGCCTGATGGCGGTAGACGGCCACCATGGCGAGATAGATGGACTGCCAGCAGAGCATGCCCCAGCTGCGGGTGAGCCAGTAGGCGGGCCCCGCCTCCGGGTGCGCCTGCTGCCAGTGCGCATGGAGGGCTGCGGCCACCTCGGCCGACGTCGCTCCGATGGCATCCGTCAGTGGCGGGCGTACGTCACCGGCCGCCACCAGATTCCCCTTGAGGGACGGGATCAGGCTGGCCGCCGCAGCGAACAGGGCCTGGTGATCCGAGACGAGGGCGCCTTCCGCGTCCGCTTTCTCCCGGCCAAGGCTGCGCGGCACACCGCGCGCCCTCTCCTCGCCCATTCGTTGAAAGGGCCCCGGGCGCGTGCCGGGGCGCAAGGTCAGAGTGCGTATTTGAGTCGCGCCTCCACGCTTCGTTCGGCCCCGAACCAGCAGTTGTTCTGGTCGTAGCAGGAGTAGTAGGTCTTGTTGAACAGGTTACTGGCGCCAAGTGATACACCTACCCCCTTCAGGCTTGCGCTGAGGGCGGCGAGATCGTAGGAGGCGGACATGTCCATCAGGAGGTAGTCCGGTACCTTGTCGGTGTTGGCGGCATCCATCTCGGCCTCCCCCACGTAGCGCAGGCCGGCGCCCACTCGCATCCCCTCGAGGTTGCCACCCGGGTAGTAGTTGCTCCACAGCGACGCCATCTGTCTGGGGACCCAGACCGGCGTCTTGCCCTGCAACGTGGTGGTATCGCGCGTGATCTCCATGTCCATCAGGGTGTAGTTGAGGGCCAGATCCAGCTGGCTGGTGAGATCGGCTCTCCCCTCAAGCTCGATGCCCCTGGAGACCGTCTCCCCGGTCTGCAGCTTGGGCCCGTAGACATTGTCCGGGTCCGTCACCAGGGCATTCTTCTTGGTGATGTGGAACGCCGACAGCGTCGCAGTCTTGCTCATGTCGTCGGAGAGGAACTTGACGCCCCCTTCCCACTGATGACCGGTCGCCGGTTTGAACGCCTGACCCTGCTTGTCCGCCCCCGGCACCGGCTCGAAACTCTCGGCATAGCTCGCATAGGGGGAGAAGCCGCCATCCAGCTCATAGAGAGCGCCGACGCGGAAGGAGAGGTTGTCCTGATCGAGGTGGGCCAGGGTCTGGCTGTCCGCCCCCTGATAGAGGGTCCGGCTGTCGGTGTCCATCCGGTAGCGGTCGTAGCGGGCGCCGCCGATGGCCACCAGCCGATCGAGGCGCACCTGATCCTGCAGATAGACGCCGGTCTGGGACTGACGGATCACCTTTTTATCCTGGTAGTTGAAAGTGAGTGCCTCTGGGACTATCTGGCTATGGTTCGGGTTGAAAATGTCGATGCTGGGCGCCGAGTAGTCGAGGGTATCCCGGTAGAGGATATGGGCATCCAGGTACTGGTAATCGACCCCAAGCAGCAGGTTGTGCTGGGCAGAGCCCGTCTGCACCTTGCCCGCCAGCTGGTTGTCGATGACAACGCCGCGAGAGTCTTCATCGGTGAGATAGGCGTTGCGGGCCAGGGTGCGGTTGTCCGCCGCCAGGGCCGCGTTGTAGGTGTTGCGCTGATAGGCAGACGCATCCATGTAGCGGGCATTTTGCAGCACCTGCCAGCGCTCGTTGAAGTCGTGGCTCAGCTTGTAGCCCAGCAGGGTCACGTCCCGGTTGTACTCGTTCCAGTTCTCGTCGCCAAGGAAGGTGTCGCTGCCAAGCTGCCCCAGGGGGTTGGACTTGGCCGAGCCGCTGGCGGGCACAGTGGTGTAGATGCCGGCCTCGGGATCCTTCTGGTAGTAAAGGTTGAGGTTCAGCAGGGTGCGCTCGCCGAGCTGCCAGTCCAGGGACGGCGCAAAGACGTAGCGCTCCTCCTTCGAGGTCACCGCCTGGCCATCCTTCTCCCGGGCCAGTCCCACCAGCCGATAGGCGAGCTGCTCGTTGATGGCACCGGTGCTGTCGAGGGTCATCTCCTTGAGGGTGCCCGTGCCGGTCGCCACGCTCACGTTGTGCTTGCTCTCCCGCTGGGGGCGCTTGGCGATGAGGTTGACCATGCCGCCGGGGGGCATGCTGCCATAGAGCACCGATGTCGGCCCCTTGAACACCTCCAGCTGCTCGATGGCCACCGGATCGATCTGGGGTTGCAGGTTCCAGTCGTTGTACTGGAGCAGCAGGCCGTCATAGAAGTTCTGGTAGTTGTCAAAGCCACGGATGTTGAACAGATCCAGCCGATTGACCGCCCCGCCCCGCAGCTCGGTGTTGACACCGGGCACGTAGCGCAGCGCCTCGCTCACCGAACTGACACCGCGCAGCGACAGGGTCTCCCCATCCACCACCGAGATGGCCTGGGGCGTCTCGATGGGGTCGAGCCGGGTCTTGGTCGCGGTGTTGCGATAGGTCTGGCCGAGCACGGTCAGGGTCTCGTCGGCGGTGGCCGTATCCTGGCTTTCGGGCGCGGCGGCCTGTACAGAGCCTGCAAGCAGGGTGGAGATGGTCACGGCGACCAGGGTCAAAGGGGGGTGAACAAGCTGCATCTGATCCTCGATTACTTACTGCATGTGAATAGTAACAAATATCATTTGCATTTTATTGTTCTATTTTGCCCCGATATTAACAATTTGGGGCATGTTGGCGGGGGAGCGGGGAAAGCGAGGGTGGCAGGCACGCCATCTGTTATCGGAGGCAACATGGCAACGCCGTCGAGGCTCTCAGGGAGGCCCATCATGGCCGCCTGATGAAGGACACCGCCTTCACTTGCACAGCCAATTAGAAAGTAACCATCACATATTCAGAACATGGCGGCATTTTCACCACCATATTCACACTCATCAGATAAGTATGGTCGCGTTCTCCCTCCCCTTGTTGATCCTGGTCAATCGCTATTGATAAAGGAGGCGATAGCATGCCCACCCTTTTATCAGCCCTGATTGAGACAATACCAAGCCATCAGCACACGCCTATGAATGAGACCGCCCACCAAAATCTGCACTGCGATACCCAGCTCAACGTCACCTTCGGAGTCATCATCCTGACCCTGCTTATCGCCCTGATGGCCGTCAGTGTCAGCATCCGGACCTCTGCCGAGCGCAAGTACCACAAGGTGGCGGCCATGTTCGTGCACAACATGGCGACCCAGTCCATCGAGCCACAGTTCAAGTCACTGGAGCATGTCCTCAACGAAACGGGCAGTGTCATCGATGAATCAGGCCTGGATGCCTTCCTCAATGAGGATCATACGCCCCTTAGCCTCTCCCTGATGCAAACGTTGGCGCTCACCCCCTATGTGAAGAGCATCCTGCTCGCCGATCCGCAGGGGCGGTTCAACGCCATCCCCCATCTGCCGGTCGAGGAGCACGTTGATGCCAGGGAGCGCCCCTGGTTTCTCGCGGCCGCCGTGCGAACCCTCTTCGTGCACTACACCGACCACTACACCAGCAAGTTCGATGACAAGAGCCGCAGCGTCTCCGTCTCCCGCCCCCTGCTCGACAAGGAGGGGTTCTTCCTCGGCACCCTGGCCATGAACGTGGATCTCGAGCAGATGAGCTATCCCCTGCGTCAGCTCATGAGCCCTCTCAAGGGGGAGTTCTACCTGGTCGATCGGGCAGGCGACATCCTGCTGCACTCGGATGTGGGGAACCTGTTTCGCCATCGCGTGGACCGCCGGCTCATCGAGCAGATGACCAACGGCGCCGACCACCTCTTCGATGCAAAGCGCCAGACCCACCTCTACTACCACTCCTTCTCCAACCCGGACTGGTTCGTCATCTATGCCGTCAGCGATGCCAGGTTCAAGGAGGTAAGCAGCCGCGAGTCCCACCAGCTCCAGATCACCCTGGTGGGCTGCATGCTGATCTGCCTGCTCTGCTGGTGGTCCTTGCGTCATGTGCTCAGCAAGATGATCTTCGAGATCATCGCCCTGATGCGCGCCGGACGCATCCACGCGGGCAAACCGGGGGATCAGTTGCGCCAGGAGATCCAGAACGGCCATCGCCAGATGCAGGAAGCCGTGGAGGCGTCCAACACGGATGCCCTGACGGGCCTGTTCAATCGCCGCTGCTTTGACAAGGCACTCGACGACCAGCTGATCGCCGGCCGCCCTTTCTGCCTGGGGTTGATCGATCTGGACAACTTCAAATCCATCAATGACACCCACGGCCACCCGGTCGGTGACGACGTCCTGTGGGCGGTGGCCCGGAAAGGGCGGCAGATTGCAGGCAAGGAGGCCACCCTCTATCGCTACGGCGGCGAGGAGCTGGCCATCATCATTCCCGGGGAGGACAGCGTCAGAGCACGGAGGCTGATTGAACAGTGGCGCACCCAGGTGGCACAGCGGTCATGGCGCGAACCGGAACTGGTGGTGACCTTCTCTGCCGGGTTGGGACTGTGGCGACAGGAGTCCGCCGAGCAACTGCTGGCGCGGGTCGATCAGGCGCTCTATCAGGCCAAGGATGCCGGCAAGAATCGGGTGCACCATGCCGACTGATCCCCTGGCACAGCGTCTGCGTCTGGCCATCGTGCTCGGGCTCCTCTTGCTGGTCGGCCTCACCGCCCTCAACCTCCTGCAGGCGGCCAGCGGCCTTCGCAAGGACAACGCGCGCAGCCTGAACCATGCCCGGGCCATGATAGAGAGTGCCATCAACGACGGTCAGTCCCTGGTTAAGGCCGCCCGCCCCCTCGCCATGGGCCGCTGCCAGGATGAGCAACTGGCCCTGCGCGACCTCATCACCGCCTCCCCCTATGCGCGGGCACTCTATGTGCTGGAGGGGCAGCAACTGCGCTGTACCACCCTGCACAGGCCCATCCTCACCCGGGATATTCCCCGTGGCCCGGCGGGCAACCAGACGCTGATCCTCGCCAGACACAGCCCCATCACCGGGCAGACCGCCATCCTCTACCGTCAGCCATCCGGCGATCGCACCCTGCTGGTGGAGCTGGACGGCTTCCACATCTTCGGCGCCTTGCAGGCCGTGATGGGAGAGGACAACCTCTTCTTCCTCCTCGGGGACCAGGCCCTCGATGGCCACGGCAGGACCCTGCCCGCAGCCCGCCTGCTGGAAGGGGGACAGCGTCTGCAACAAAGCGAGCCCACCGCTCATCCCTATCGCCTGGTGGCGCTCAACGGTTACAAGGAAGTGCTGGCGTTTGCCTGGGCGTACAACCAGGAGAACCTGCTTGCCGCCCCTGTGCTGGCGCTGTTGCTGGGGCTGCTCACCTTCTATCTGAGGGGGCGCAGCGGCTCCCCTCGCAGCGAGCTTGCCAGAGCCATGGCGGCCCGGGAGTTCATCCCCCATCTGCAACCCGTGATGGACAGGCAGGGGCGCCTGCGCGGTTGTGAAGTGCTGATGCGCTGGCGTCATCCCACACAAGGGATGATTGCCCCCAACCACTTCATCCCCCTCGCGGAGGAGTGCGGCTACATAGTGCCGATGACTCGCCAGTTGATGGCCCAGACCCGGGATTATCTGGTCGGGGTGGCCAACAGGCTGCCCCTCGGCTTTCACGTCGCCGTCAATGTCTGCGCCCAGCACTTCAAAAACCAGGACATCGTCGCCGAGTGCCGCGACTTTCTTCGCGCCTTCCCGGGTCAGGATCTGCGTCTGGTGCTCGAGGTGACGGAGCGGGAGATGGTGGATGCGGACGAGCAGACCCGCGCCATCTTCGATGCCCTGGACGAGCTGGGCGTGCTCATCGCCATCGATGACTTTGGCACCGGCCACTCCAGCCTCTGCTATCTGCAGATGTTCCATGTGGACATCATCAAAATCGATCGCAGCTTTATCAAGGGAATGAAAGAGGAAGGCCCCTCCCGCCATATCGTCGAAAACATCCTGGATCTCGCCCATCGCATGGGGCTGGCTCTGGTCGCCGAAGGGGTGGAGACCCAGGAACAGGCCGAGATGGCACGCCACTATGGCATCGACTACCTGCAGGGCTTCTACTTCGCCAAGCCGCTGCCACCGGCCCAGTTCACTGATCTCCTGACCAGCGCCACACGCCCGGAGCCATCCCGGCGCCATGCCGGGGTGAGCCTCCTTCCCTAACGAGGGGCGACGGGCAGCCAGTACTCCATGGTGGCGTCGGGCTGCTGGCCGTCAAAGCCGGGGGCATAGCGCTCCAGTTCGAAACCGTCCAGCCCCCAGTATGCCGACTCCGGCAGCCAGTGCAGGATGAACCAGTGCAGGCTCTCCCCCAGCTGGGCAATGGGTCCTTTGTGGGTGAGCACGGCATACTCCTGAGCCGGCACGTTGAGACTCGACAGGCCGGGGGGCGTAGGCGCCGTCGTGGTCACCCCGGCCCAGTAAGGCAGCCGTTCCCCTGCCCCCGATACACCCACCACCCCCAGCCATTCCCTCGACAGGTCCAGCGCCCCCGTCTCGCGCAGCGCTCGCCAGATGGCGGGCACCGTCTGCTGAAAATCCGGTGAGGCATCGAACAACCCCCGGATCGTGCCACTGACTCCCTGCAAGGTGAACGCCGGCAGGCTCTCTATGCGCACCTGCACCAGGTTGGGAGAGGCAGAGCGGGGGACCGCCGCCCGCACCAGGGGCGTGCGCAACCCCAGCCGCAGGCCCCGCTTGCGATACGCCAGCGGCGAGCAGCCAAATTGCTGCTTGAAGGCGCGGCTGAAACTCACTTCCGAGCCAAACCCGTGATCCAGCGCCACATCCAGCACCCGCAGCCGGGTGGAGAGCAGCGCCTCCGCCGCCATGCTCAGCTTCAGCTCGCGCACATAGTGAGCCACCGTCTGGCCCGTCTCATGCAGGAATACCCGTTGCAACTGCCAGCGGGACCAGCAGCTCTGCCGGGCCAGCGCCTCCAGGGAGAGCGGCTGATCCAGATTGGCATGGATGTAGTCGAGCACTCGCTCGATGCGGATGAGGTGGGCGCGCGCCTCGGGTGCCGGCTCACGGAGTGGGTGGGGAGAAGTCGGTGTCATGATGCGCTTGAGACCACGCCAGCAGAGGGCGCTCTGGCCCGGGAGGGCCACATTAAACAGGGGTGTCGCGCCGACCGCAAGGCCGGCGCACCGCCTGGCTATTCATCCCGCCCCGCTCAGGGTAGACGGCTCTGGCCATGCTCGGCAAAGTGGCTGCGAAGGGCGCTGATCACCCGCCGCACCTTCTCCGGGATCTCCCGCTGGGGGGTGATGGCATGGATCTCCATGGGAGGGGCCAAAAAGCCCGGCAGCAGCACGAGCAATCGACCGGTGGCGATATCTTCTTCTATTTCACCTTCCGGTTGCAGCGAAATCCCCTGCCCTGCCAGGGTGAACTGGCGCAGGGGCAAGACGTTGTTGCACAGCACCCTGGGCTTGGGCTTGATCTTGTGGGCCTCCCCCTTCTCGTCCAGCAGCAGTATCCCACCCCCCAGCATGTCCGAGGCCAGCCAGTCGTGGGCCAGCAGATCCGCCGGGCTGCGCGGCGTGCCCTTGCGTGCCAGATAGGCGGGCGAGGCACACAGCAGCATCCGGGTCTGACCCAGTCTGCGCGCCACCAGGGTGGAATCTTCAAGCGTGCCGACCCGCAGCGCCACGTCGATGCGATCCTTGATGAGATCCCGCTTCTCGTCGTCGGCAATGATCTGGATGCCCAGGCCCGGGTGCGCCTGCAGCAGCGGCGAGAGCGCCCGCGCCAGGGGCTGGCCCGCCATCCCCACCGGCGCGGTGATCCGCACTTCTCCGAGCAGGCTGTCGCGCACCTCCGAGAGGCGCAGCTCGGTGTCGTTCAGGGTCTGCTGCAACGACTGGCAACCCTGCCACACCACTTCCCCCGCCTCGGTCAGGCTGAGGCGGCGGGTGGAGCGGTGCAGCAGGGTGAGGCCGAGCAGGCTCTCCAGCTGGCTGATATGCTGGCTGACGGCGGACGGGGTCATGCCGAGGGCCTTGGCGGCGCCGGTCATGCTGCCCGCCTCCACCACGGCCGCGAAGATGGCGTAGCGTCTGAGCTGATCCATTATGAAGCCCTGCTTACAAGTGAATGCAATTTTAAGTGGATTATTAAATCACACTCGGGGGCGTAGGATAGCCCCATTCCCACAGTGAAGGAGAATTCCCATGAAGATTGCCCTCATCGGTGCCAGCGGTTTTGTCGGTTCAGCCATCCTCCAGGAGGCCGTCAGCCGCGGTCATCAGGTCACCGCCATCGTGCGTGACGTGAGCAAGGTCGCCGCTCACCCGCAAGTCACCGCCGTGGCGGTGGACGCCCAGGACAGCCAGGCACTGGCCAAGGTGCTCAAGGGGCACGATCGGGTGATCAGTGCCTACAACCCGGGCTGGAGTGCCACGGACATCTACGATCAGTACCTCAAGGGGGCCAGCGCTATCGTGGCCGCCGCCAACGACGCCGGGAGCTGGCTGCTGGTGGTCGGCGGTGCCGGCAGTCTGGAAATCGCCCCGGGCGTGCAGCTGGTGGACACCCCGGAGTTCCCGGCAGAGTGGAAGCAAGGGGCCCTCGCGGCCCGGGATGGTCTCACCGCCCTTCGCCGGGAAACCACCCTCGACTGGCGTTTCGTCTCCCCACCCGTGTTCCTCGAACCCGGCGAGAAGCGCGGCGGTTACCGCCTTGGCACGGATCAGGTGCTGTTCAGCGGCGAGCAGCCCGCCGGGATCACGGTCGGCGATCTGGCGGACGGGGTGCTGAACGAGGTGCAAGCACCGGCTCACCTGCGCCAGCGTTTCACCCTGGGTTATTGAGGAAAGGCGCGCCAGCAACCCTTCCCATGACAGTCCCACGGAGGGAGGCGGATGCCTCCCTCCGCCTTTTCTCTCCCGCGTCTATCCCGTCACGCCAATGTCGCTCTCACCCGGTACGGCAGATCGCCGCCTGAGCCGCCCGTTGCTCGTTCCATTCGCTCAAGTCCGAATTCCATTTCGAATTTTGTATATAACTAAGAATATTTTGTTGCTTCCACCTTATAACCTCGAACAGTAGCATCACCCTCAACCCAAACGGCGCCACTCAAGAAGAGTGCGCCCCGGTTTCGCAACACCCCGCACGCCGGGGCACGCAGACCCCGTTCACGGAAAGTGAGGAGATGCCCATGACCACCCCATCATTGCCGATCATCGATCTCGCCGCCCTCAAGGGCACCCCGGCTGCACGCAGCCAGATGCTGGCGCAGCTTGGCCAGGCCGCCCGCGAAGTGGGCTTTTTCTATCTGGTGGGCCATGATCTGAGCGAATCGGCGCGCCAGGAGACCCTGGCGCTCGCCGCCCGCTTCTTCGCCCTGCCACTTGAAGAAAAACTGGCGGTGCAGATGGTCCACTCCCCCCACTTTCGCGGCTACAACCAGGTGGGGGCAGAGCCACCCGGGCACGGCCGGATCTGCGGGAGCAGTTCGATATCATGAACGAGGCCCAGGCCCTGCCTGTGGCGCACATTCGTGAACCCTGGCAGCGCCTCATCGGCCCCAACCAGTGGCCCGCCGCCCTGCCCGAGATGAAGACACGGCTGCTGGCATGGCAGGATCGACTGAGCGACATCACCCTCACCCTGCTGGATGCCTTCGCAGAGGTGCTGGGGCAGCCCGCCGGAGTATTTGATGAGAGCATTCGCGGTGCCCCCTACCAGCACATGAAGCTCATTCACTACCCCGGACAACCGGAAGGCAGCAGTGGTCAGGGGGTAGGTGCCCACAAGGATCCCGGCTACCTGACCCTGGTGATGCAGGACGATCACTCCGGGCTCGAGGTGGAGACGGCAGATGGCTGGATCCCCGCGCCCCCCCTGCCGGGCGCCCTGGTGGTCAACATCGGCGAGCTGCTGGAGCTCGCGTCCGACGGCTACCTCAAGGCCACCCTGCACCGGGTGGTGAGCCCGCCTCCCGGGGTATCGCGCCTCTCCTGCGCCTTCTTCATGGCGGCAAGGCTGGATGCGACTGTGCCACTGCTTAGCCTCTCCCCCGAGCTGGCGGCGCTGGCCGAAGGGCCCCAGAGCGATCCCGCCAACCCGCTCTTTTATCAGGTGGGGGAAAACGTGCTCAAGGGGAGGCTGCGCTCCCACCCGGATGTGGCGGCCCGCCACTATGCAGGCGAGCCGCAGCGCGAGCCAGCGCTAGTCTGACAACCCGCCACACGACATTAGAAAAGGGGCGCGACGGCGCCCCGGATAACACAAGCAGTCGGGCAACAGCCTGGCAATGACGGAGTACAAAAATGAAATTCAAGACCATGAGCGTGCACAGCGGCCAGCGGATCGATCCCCAGACCGGCGCCCTCACCACCCCGCTCTACCAGAGCAGCACCTTCAGCTACTTCAACGCCCAGGCGGGCAAGGAGCGCTTCGCCGGTCAGGCTCCCGGCTTCATCTACAGCCGCTTTGGCAACCCCACCACCGCCGAGCTGGAGCAGAAGCTGGCAGCCCTCGAAGGTGCAGATGAGGCACTGGTGGTGGCAAGCGGCATGGCGGCGGTGAGTGCCATCATGTATGCCCTGGCCGACAGCGGTGATGAAGTGGCCTATATCGGCCCCCTCTACGGCGGCACCGATGCCTTCCTCAAGCAGACCTTCAGCCGCGCCGGCATCAAGATCACCGCCTACGAGAGCGATCAGGCGCTGCTGGCCAACATCCGCCCCGCCACCAAGGTGGTACTGTTCGAAACCCTGACCAATCCCACCCTCAAGGTGGTGGATCCGCGGGTGGTGGTGGAGGCGGCCCGCAAGGTGGGCGCCATCACGGTATGTGACAACACCTTCCTCACCCCCTACCTGCTGCGCCCGCTCGAGCTTGGCATCGACATCGTCATGCACAGCGGCACCAAGTATCTGGGCGGTCACGGCGACATCATCGCCGGGGTGGTGGCGGGTCGTCATGAGCTGATGAAGTCGATTCGCACCGTGGCCCTCAAGCACATCGGCTCTCCCATCGGCCCGCAGGAGGCCTACCTGCTGCAACGGGGGGTCAAGACCCTTCCCCTGCGCATGGATGCCCACCTGCACAACGCCCAGAAGGTGGCCGAGTTCCTGGATGCCCACCCGGCGGTGAAGAAGGTGATCTACCCGGGCCTTGCCAGCCATCCGGGCCACGATGCCCTCGGCGCCTTCGCCAGCGGCTTTGGCGGCATGGTGAGCATCGAGCTGGAAGGGGGGTTTGAGCGCAGCGCTACCCTGCTCGACAACCTGCAACTCTTCGTGCAGGCGGTGAGCCTCGGCGATCTCGAGAGCCTGGCCTGCCATCCGGCCAGCACCACCCACGCCGCCATGGACGAGGCGAGCCGCCTCGCCGCCGGGGTCAATGACGATCTCATCCGCTTCAGCATCGGGGTGGAAGACGCCGACGATCTGATTGCCGATCTGGCCGCCGCCCTGGCCCTCCTCTGATATCCAGTGGCGATCCGGGGGAGTGACGCAATAAAAAAAGGGAAGGCAATGCCTTCCCTTTCTATTTTTCTGCCCGGCGCCCTCATCAGGCGTCGTGGTAATCCTGGCAGGCGCTCAGGGTGTTCTCCATCAGGCTGGCGACCGTCATGGGGCCCACGCCCCCCGGTACCGGCGTGATGAAGGCGGCATGATTGCGCGCGGTCTCATACTCCACATCTCCCACCAGGGAGCCGTCCGCAAGGCGGTTGATGCCCACGTCGATCACCAGGGCACCGGGTTTGACCCACTCCCCCGGAATGAAGTTGGGCTTGCCCACCGCCACGACCAGCAAGTCGGCCCGGCGCACCTGGGTCTCCAGATCCTGGGTGAAGCGGTGACAGGTGGTGGTGGTGCAACCGGCCAGCAGCAGCTCCAGCGTCATGGGGCGCCCCACGATGTTGGAAGCCCCGACCACCACCGCATGCAGACCGTGGGTCTTGACGCCTGTGGTCTCGATCAGGGTCATGATCCCCTTGGGGGTGCAGGGTCGCAGCGCCGGGATGCGCTGGGCCAGACGACCCACGTTGTAGGGATGGAAGCCATCAACGTCCTTGTCGGGACGAATGCGCTCCAGTACCTGGGTGGTATCGCAGTGGGCCGGCAAGGGCAACTGCACCAGGATGCCGTCCACTTCCGGATCCTCGTTGAGCTGGTCGATCAGGGACAGCAGCTCCGCTTGTGTCGCCGTGGCGCTGAGGTCATAGGAGCGGGAGACAAATCCCACCTCTTCACAAGCGCGACGTTTGCTGCCCACATAGACTTGGGAGGCCGGATCCAGCCCCACCAGGATCACCGCCAGACCCGGTGCCCGTTTCCCCTGCGCCAACCGCTGTTGGACTTGCGCTGCGACCTGATTGCGAATCGTTTGCGCAACCTGTTTTCCATCAATGATTTTGGCAGACATCGTTCTTCACTCACCATGTGTTCAACTGCGGCGCATTGTCGCATTTTTTTGGCGCGGGTGTTAGCGGCTCTCGCAGGGAGGGCAATAAGTAGGCACTTGAATTTACTGGTGGAAAAAGTCGTTGACGCTGACTTTGGCGCTTGGGTATGATGCCCGCCCGTTGCCCAGTGGTGCCGCCGAAGGTATGCTGGATGGCGAATTTTCGGTGATTAGCGCAGCCCGGTAGCGCATCTGGTTTGGGACCAGAGGGTCAAAGGTTCGAATCCTTTATCACCGACCAGGTTCATCGGGAAATCCCCGGATTTCTTGATACAACGCGCCCTTAGCTCAGTCGGATAGAGCAACGGCCTTCTAAGCCGTGGGTCGCAGGTTCGAATCCTGCAGGGCGCGCCATTTAAAATGTGTTTTAAATCATTGAGTTATTGATGAAGAGTGTGACTTATCGTCCATTCGGCAGATTATCTCAGGATGACCTTGGCCAGGCCTTGGCAGACACAAAATGGCGATGATTTCAGTGGTGGTTGTAGCTCAGTTGGTAGAGTCCCGGATTGTGATTCCGGTTGTCGTGGGTTCGAGCCCCATCAGCCACCCCATTATTTCTCTGTTGTTGCTATCTGTTGCGTAAGAAAGGCTTTAATATGGCCAGCAACTCATCTGCAAGGCAGACTTCGCGCTATTTATGCGCGGCGATAAACCGGCCCCGCGCCAGTTTTTTTGTTTTAGCGAACAAAATAACGCCTATGGAGGCGGCCTATGTCTCTTCGTAATCCAGCTCGCAAGCAGCCCGCTCGCCAGCCCTCCCCCACGACGGGTAACCCCGCCCTCGATCTCTTCCACCGCAACTGGCAAGCGCTCGAAAAGCTACAGGCAAAAATCGACAAGCAAACCCTCAACGGCCGCGATATCTATCAGCGCTTCACCAGCGACATCGAACCCCTTGAGCGTCAACAATGCGAGCTCATCTTTGCCCTCACCAAGCGACTGACCGACTTTACGGCTCGCAAGAGCTTTACCCAGTGGCAACGGGAGACCTTGCACCACTGGATCCACGATCTCATCAACTATCTCGAGTCCAATCCGTTTCGTGGCGAGATGGATTTGGCCCCCCTCTATCACCAAATCCAAACCAATACCGCCCTGCACATGGATGACGAACAGCTCGACTATCAGTGTGATGAACTTACCCATATGCTGATGGAAACTTGTGGTCACTGCCCCGAAGACATCGACACCTTGCGCGATATGGTCAAAAACCCCGCTCTGTTGCACGAGTACCTGATAAACGCGGCGAAGCAGAAAATGGCCAACGGGAGTGACACCGCTGGTGAGGAAGAGGATGCCCTCTTCGACGATGATGAGTTGTTTGCCGATGAGTCCCCCTTCGGCGCTGAGCAGCAAGATGCTTTTGCCCACACGCGCACCCGTCGTGAGCAAGAGGAAGAGATGCGCATCGAACAGCTGTTCAGCAAATCCAGCCTCAAGCAGCTCTATCGCAAGCTCGCCCTGGCGCTGCACCCGGATCGGGAACCCGACCCCGCCATGCAGGCGGAAAAGACCCGCATCATGGGCCAACTCAGTCAGGCTTGGGAAAACAAAGAGATGTTCACCCTGTTACAGCTGGCCCACGCTCACCTACCCGAGTTCGATAACCTGCTCAGTGACGAGAACCTCGCTTACCTCAACCCGATGCTGAAACGCCAGCTACGCGAGCTCGAAGTCAGCTACTACGGCGGGCAAGACGGGCTAATGGGCGCGGTGCTGCACAAATTCAAGCAATCATCCAAGAAAAAGACCGAGCAGGCCTTTGCCGAACATCGGGACTATTTGCTGCGTGATATCGACCACCTGACTGCCCAGCTGGCCGAGATCACCACCCTGCAGACCCTCAAACCCTATCTGGCGGCCCGCTGGGATCAGCAGCAAATGAGGTGGGATGAGGAAGAGGACGATATGGAATGGCTGTTTAGGTAACGGCCAGCGGTGACCGACCATCTCATCAAACAATCAAGGCGCCACTGGCGCCTTGATTGTTTTCACACTGCTGGTTTTTACACTGATCGTGCTATCGGATAGCCAGCCTTAAATCAGGGTCACCTGACGCGCTTTGGCATCAGGCGCCAGCGCCTGTTCCTCATCGTGGATAGTTGTGAAGGGCTCAGGGGAAATGGCGGCTGCCGATGCGATTTTGCGCTGCTGATATTGGGCCAGACGCAAGTCCAGCAGCT
>NZ_JBFOCN010000113.1:0-39140 GCF_040907815.1 Aeromonas sp. s6 | reverse complement strand
GACATGACGAAACAAGGACATCCCGATAATGGCCCATAGCACCCGCTCCATGGGCATGCGCCGTCGGCGCAAGGAGACGGAGCCCGTCTCGGCCAAGCAAGCCTGCACCAGTTCAGGTGACAGCAGGTCAGACAGGGACTCAAACTTTCCGGGAGGACAGGCGTGAATGAAGTCGAGAGCTTGGTCGATACGCATAAAAAAATCCGAAACCCAACAAGGAGTTTCGGATTCTTACACAGCCTGAGGATCGGTCAATGGATCCTTAACTGATCGGCATTAGGAATATATCCCGCTTTTTTCATGTCATCGCGACTCGGCGTTAGTCGCAGGCAACCTGCATCACCTTGATGGCCAGGCCACCGCGGGAGGTCTCGCGGTACTTGGAGTCCATGTCCTTGCCGGTGATGTACATGGTCTCGATCACCTTGTCCAGCGACACACGCGGCTTGGAGGTGCGACGCAGGGCCATGCGGGAGGCGTTGACCGCCTTCATGGCGGCAATGGCATTGCGCTCGATGCAGGGCACCTGTACCTGGCCGGCCACCGGGTCGCAGGTCAGACCCAGGTTGTGTTCCATGCCGATCTCGGCGGCTTCACAGACATGCTCGGGGCTGCCGCCCATCAGCTCGGTCAGGCCGGCGGCGGCCATGGAGCAGGAGACGCCCACTTCACCCTGGCAGCCCACTTCGGCGCCGGAGATGGACGCGTTCATCTTGTAGAGCATGCCGACGGCGGCAGCGGCCAGATAGAAGCGGGTGTACTCGTCGCGGCCCACCGGCTGGATGAACTTGTCGTAGTAGGCCAGCACCGCGGGGATGATGCCGGCGGCGCCGTTGGTCGGTGCGGTGACGACGCGGCCACCGGCGGCGTTCTCTTCACTCACTGCCAGGGCGAACATGTTGACCCAGTCCACGATGTTCATGGGATCGTTGGAGAGGTTCTCGTTGGTGGTCAGCTGGCGGTAGAGCGGGGCGGCGCGGCGCGGTACGCGCAGCGGGCCGGAGAGGACGCCCTCGGTGCGGCAGCCGCGCTCGATCCCTTCCCGCATGGTGGTCCAGATCTTGCCGAGCTTCTTGTAGATCTCTTCCGGGGTGTTGAAGCACTTCTCGTTTTCCATCATCAGGGCGGAGATGGAGAGACCACTCTGGCTGCAGTGGGCGATGAGCTCGGCGGCACTCTTGAAGGGATAGCTGACGGACATGTCGCCGCTGTCACCCTTGCCAAAGTTCTCTTCGTCGACGATGAAGCCACCGCCGATGGAGTAGTAGGTCTTGCTGTAGACGGCGTCATCTTCGATGAAGGCGGTCAGCCTCATGCCGTTTTCGTGCAGGGGCAGGGCCTCGTCATGGAAGATCATGGCGCCCTTGGGGAAGCTGACGGTGTGGCAGTGCAGGCCGATGGGCAGACGACCGGTCTGCTCCACGCGGGAGATGAATTCGGGGATGGCGTCGATGTCGACGTTCTCCGGCAGGTTGCCCGCCAGACCCATGATAATGGCGGTATCCGTGTGGTGGCCTTTGCCGGTCCAGGAGAGTGAGCCATAGACATCGACCTGGATCCGGGTGATGTCACGGATCTTGCCGCCAGCACGCAGTTCATCCACGAACTGTTTGGCTGCCTTCATGGGGCCGACAGTGTGGGAAGAGGAGGGGCCAACACCGATTTTGAAGATATCAAAAACGCTGATCATGTAACAATTACCTCAGGGTAGAAGGGGGCGCCATGCCCACTCGCAGAAAAGGGATCCATGGGACGGGTCTGTCGTCACAAAGGCCAGGGAACCGGATAACCACAGTGTAACGGTTCAATGCCTAAAAAAAGTTGAAACAGATCTATTTTTGTTGAATTCGTGGCGCGAGTATAAAATTTATTTTGATGGTTATCCATTTTGTTAAGCGCCAGACAAACGTTTTGCAAAAAAATACCCGGCGATGCCGGGTATTCGAGTGCCATATGCGGCTTTATCACAGCGGCTTAACACTCGGTGATGTTGACGGCAAGGCCGCCTCGTGCGGTCTCCTTGTACTTGGTCTTCATGTCGTTGCCGGTTTCCCACATGGTTCTGATCACCTTGTCCAGCGACACCTTGTGCTCGCCGGTGCCGCGCAGGGCGAGGCGGGCGGCATTGATCGCCTTGACTGCGCCCATGGCGTTGCGCTCGATGCAGGGCACCTGCACCAGGCCACCGACGGGATCACAGGTCAGCCCGAGATTGTGCTCCATGCCGATCTCGGCGGCGTTCTCGACGATGGCGGGGCTGGCGCCCAGCAGCTCGGCCAGGGCACCAGCGGCCATGGAGCAGGCCACGCCGACCTCGCCCTGACAGCCGACCTCGGCCCCCGAGAGGGAGGCATTCTTCTTGTAGAGGATGCCGATGGCGGCGGCGGTGAGGAAGTACTGCATCAGCAGCTCGTCATCCACCTTGCGCACGAAGCGATCGTAATAGTGCAACACGGCGGGGATGATGCCGGCGGCGCCGTTGGTCGGCGCCGTCACCACGCGGCCTCCGGCGGCGTTCTCCTCGTTGACGGCCAGCGCAAAGAGGTCCACCCACTCCATCACCATCAGCGGATCCTTGTTGAAATTGGTCTCGCCACAGAGCTGGCGATAGAGGGCGGGAGCCCGGCGCTTGACCTTGAGACCGCCTGGCAGCACCCCCTCGCTCTTGCAGCCACGCTCCACACACCCCTGCATCGCCTGCCAGATCTTGCGAAGCCCGGCCTTGATCTCCGCTTCCGAGCGAAACACCTTCTCGTTGGCCAGCATCAGCCCCGAGATGGAGAGGCCGCTCTCCTGGCACTGGGCCAGCAGTTCGGCGCCGCTCTCGAAGGGATAGGGGATGGGGTGGGCGGCATCGAAGCGGGCCGCCTCTTCCCGGGCGTTGGCGAAGTGACTCTCCTCGATGATGAAACCGCCCCCGATGGAGTAGTAGGTCTGCTCGAACACAAGGGTGTCACCCTCATAGGCGCGCAATGTCATGCCGTTGGAGTGGGCGGGAAGGGTCTTGCGCCGGTTGAAGAGGATGGCGCCGATGCGGGGAAATTCGCTGGGTTGCTCACCGCCCAGGCAGAGGGTCTGGGTCTGCTCTACCTGGGCGAGGAAGGCGGGAATGGCCTCGATGTCCACGGATTCGGGTTCAAATCCGGCCAGTCCCAGGATGATGGCCTTGCCGGTGCCGTGCCCCTTGCCGGTCTGGCCCAGTGAGCCGTAGCACTCGACGACGACGCGTCCGGTACGGGAGAGGAGTGCGTTCGCTTTGAGGGTCTGGATGAAGGCGCAGGCGGCCCGCATCGGTCCCACGGTATGGGAGGAGGAGGGGCCTATCCCGATGGAAAACATGTCGAAGACACTGATCATGACGTACTCCAATTATGGATTTCGTCTAAACATTGTAAATTTTTTGTAGTCGTTGAAAAGGGGGGAGATAGCGGGGTGTGATGGCGGTAGGGAAATGGGCGCGGGAGAGACGCGCCATGGGGGAGCCGCTCGGCATCCCATGGCGCCCGTGATACATCAGTCGAGGAACTCGCACAGATAGGCGGAGGCGATCTTCACTTCCAGCTTGAAGGAGGAGTGACCGGCCACGTCGAAGGATTCCCCCTGCTGGTAGGTGTGCCACTCATCTTCGTCGGCCAGCTGGATGGTGAGGGCGCCCTTGATCACCGTCATGCGCTCCGGGGCGGCGGTATTGAACAGGTACTCGCCCGCTTCCATCACACCAACGGTAGCTTTCTCGCCTTTTTGCTCGAAACCGATGGATTTAACATTTCCGTCAAAATACTCGTTAACTTTCAGCATCTTTTCTTCCCTGTATGCACGTTTGCAGAGCCAACGTAGCACACTGTTTTGGATGTTGTCATGGTAAAAGGAGCAAAAACAGCCGTGTCTCTTTTGAGGTTTTACTTTCTCATAAAGTTATCAATGCATTTCGTTAACGGATTCTAATGTAAAACGGGGCGCAAATATGAGATAAAGCGCACCGCCAGAGCAATGGAGAGGATTTGACGCTCTGGGTGGTCATTTACGCTGTAAAAGTGTGAGTAATTGCTAAATAAAGGAACATTCTGTGTTAACAAAAGGATTAATCAAAAGCATCGGCTTCCAGGTAGTGGTGGCCATGGTGCTGGGCGCGCTGGTCGGGGCGCTCATGGGAGAGCAAGCCACGGTGTTTGCGCCGCTCGGCACCCTGTTTATCCAGCTGATCAAGATGCTGGTGATCCCGCTGGTAGCGGTGGCCATCCTGTCCGGGGCCGCCAACCTGGGGGCCAGTCCCGCTGCTGGCAAGATTGGCGTCACCACGCTCGCCTTCTTCCTCGTCACCTCCGCACTGGCGGTGTTCCTGGCGTTGGTGATGGGTCAGGTGTTCAAACCCGGTGTGGGTGTTGACTTTGGCGCCACCGCGGCCATGTTCTCCGGCGACTACGCCGACAAGGGGGCACTGCCCGATGCAGTGGCCACCCTGCTTGGCATGATCCCGACCAACGTGTTCAGCGCCTTGAACGAGGCCAACATCCTGCAGATCCTGGTGTTCTGCATGTTCCTCGGCATCGCCCTGGCCAAGCAGCCCCGCGAGCGCGCCAAGCCGCTGGTGGACGGGCTCAACACCTTGGTGGACGCCTTCGTCTGGATGATCAACAAGGTGATGCTGATCGCCCCCATCGGCGTCTTCGGCCTGATGGCCGACGCCATCGGCACCTACGGCTTCGACGTGCTGACCCTAGTGCTCAAGCTGTTCGTCGTCTATATCGCCGCCATCCTCATCTTCGGCTTCGTGGTCTATCCGCTGCTGATCGCGTTCTTCTCCAACACGCCGGTACGCAAGTACTTCTCCGCGATGAAGAAACCGCAGATCGTGGCCTTCTCCACCGCCTCTTCCATGGCGACCCTGCCGGTCAACATGGAGACCTGCGAGCGCGATCTGAAGGTGACCAACGCCACCGCGTCCTTCGTGCTGCCGCTGGGCGCCACCATCAACATGAGCGGCAACGCCATCTATTACGGCCTGGTCGCCATCTTCTTCGCCCAGGTCTATAACATCGATCTTTCCATGGGGGCCTGGGCGGCGATCATCGTCACCTCCACCCTGGGTGCCATCGGTCAGGCCGGTGTGCCGGGCCCGAGCTTCCTGGTGGTTGCCGTGCTGCTGGCGGCCGGGATTCCCATCGAGGGTCTGCCGCTGCTGTTCGCGCTGGATCGTCTGTTCGACATGATCCGGACCGCGCTGAACATCACCGGCGATGCGGCCTGTGCCATCATCGTCGATCGCTACAGCCCGGATTACGATCCGAACCGCTGGAGCAAGGAGGCCTGATATCGGTCGTCCACGATGCATGACAAGAGGGAGGCTTCAAGCCTCCCTCTTTCATTTGTGTCTATTTGCTGGCGGTGTTCCCCGCTCGCCTCGCCCGTCTGCGTGCCTCAGGGGGAGAGGTGTGCCAGGGCCTGGCGGCAGCGCTGTTCGGCCGCCTCCAGCTCCAGCAGGACCATCTGGATATCTTCCAGCTGCTGCTGCAGGGTCTCCCGCTTGTCGGCCACCAGCCCCAGCATGGTCTGCAACTGGGAGCGGCTGCTCTTGTCCGCATCGTAGAGGTCGAACAGCTCCCGGATCTCTGCGAGGCTGAAGCCCAGACGCTTGCCACGCAGGGTCAGCTTGAGCCGCACCCTGTCCTGACGGCTGTAGATCCTGTGCTGTCCCTGGCGGGTCGGGTTGAGCAGGCCCTGATCCTCGTAGAAGCGGATGCTGCGGGTGGTCACATCGAACTCGCGAGCCAGTTCGCTGATGCTGAAGGTGCGGGTGTCGTCCCTGGATTTGGTCATGGGGCTGTCTTGGCTGCCATCTGGTTGTCAATGCAGGCTGGCACCTTACCCAAACGTCAACTTCCTCGCAAGTCTTGTTCCCGTCGCGGTCGCGGCATATGTTATCCCGATGTAACAAGGAGAGTGCTATCGATGGATATCGTGATTGTGGCGGCCAAACGTACCCCCATGGGGGCCTTCCAGGGGGCCCTGAGCGCGCTCGGTGCCCCCGAGCTTGGCGCCTGCGCCATCCGCGCCGCGCTGGCGCAGGCCGGGATGACGGGGGGGCAGGTCAATGAGGTCTATATGGGCAACGTGCTGAGCGCAGGGGTCGGCCAGGCGCCAGCCCGTCAGGCGGCGCTCAAGGGTGGGCTGCCGGACAGCGTGCCCTGTACCACCATCAACAAGGTGTGCGGCTCCGGCATGAAGGCGGTGATGCTGGCGGCGGACAGCCTGCGCCTGGGGGAGGCCGAGGTCGTGGTGGCGGGGGGCATGGAGAGCATGAGCCGCGCCCCCTATCTGCTGGACAAGGCGCGCAGCGGTTTTCGCATGGGGCACCAGAGCGTGCTCGATCACATGTTCCTGGACGGCTTGCAGGATGCCTACGAAGGCCATCTGATGGGTCATTACGCCCAGTTGAGTGCTGATCGCAGCGGACTGACCCGGGCCGACATGGATGCCTTTGCCATCGCCTCCCTGGAGCGGGCGTTGACGGCGCAGCGCAGCGGTGCATTTGCCGCGGAACTGGCTCCCGTCATGACCGCTGACCACACCCTGCTGCTGGCCGAGGATGAGCAACCGGGCAAGGCCAGGCCCGACAAGATCCGCGGCCTCAAGCCGGCCTTCAGCAAGCACGGCACCATCACGGCGGCCAATGCCAGTTCCATCTCGGACGGGGCGGCAGCCCTGGTAGTGATGCGGGGCGAGAGCGCTGCCCGGCTCGGATTGCCGGTGCTGGCCAGGGTAGTGGGTTACCAGAGTCACGCCGCCTTGCCGGCGGAGTTTACCAGTGCCCCCGTCGGCGCCATCGACAAGTTGCTGGCACGGGTGGGCTGGTCGGTGGAGGAGGTGGACCTGTTCGAGGTGAACGAGGCATTCGCCATGGTGAGCATGCTGGCGATGGCCGGGTGCGGCATCCCCCATCACAAGTTGAACGTGAACGGCGGGGCCTGTGCGCTGGGGCACCCTCTTGGCGCCAGTGGCGCCCGCATCCTGGTGACCCTGATCCATGCCCTGCGTGCCCGCGGGCTCAGACGAGGGGTGGCGAGCCTGTGCATCGGGGGAGGGGAGGCAACGGCCATCGCCATCGAGGCAGGCTGAATGCGTGGGTGAGATTGCTGCGGGTTGATGAAATGACAACGTCCCTTCAAGAGGGACGTTGTCATTTCTGGCGGGAGTGGACCGGTTGCGCTTCCATGGCCTGAAGCTGCTGGTTGACCCAGGCGGTGGCGCTCAGATAGAGGTGGCTGACTTTCTCTTCGTTGAGGCCGAGCCGGACTGTGTTGGCGGCGACCCGCTGCCAGTCGGCTTTCTCGAAATCTTCACAGAACGCGAGGTAGAACCCGAGCTTGCCCTTGCGGGTGAGCAGGGCGGCACGAATGTCATCGGTCAGGGGAATGGAGCCGAGCAGCTGATCCAGCGGTTCTCCCATGAGCACGTCCAGCAGGGAGAAGAGGCCGGTGACAAAGGCTTGCTGTGCCTGCTCTGCGGGCGCATGGGTCTGGGCCAGCAGTTCGCAGAACCGGGCTCTGATGAGGGACATCTGGTGGAGTTCGGCGCTCTTTTCACTTCCCGCACTGGTGGCGGCGATCAGGGCGACGAAGCGCTTGAGCTGGGCGTGCCCCAGGGAGCTTGCGGCCTGGCGAAACGAGGCGATGGGTTGTGGGAAGCGCTTGAGGTGGTTGATGTAGCGCAGCAGCTTGAGAGAGAGGGTGAGATCCTGATTGAGCAGTTGCTCAATCTTGTCCAGATCCGGTTCGGTCTGATTGACCACCTCGAGCAGCTGCATCACCACTAGTTGGGCCGGCGGTATGGTGGGCTGTTGCACCATCTGGGGGCGGCTGAAGAAAAATCCCTGGAACAGGGTGACGCCGAGCTGCTTCATCCGCTCGAACTCGGCCTGATCCTCGACTTTCTCGGCCAGATAGGTGAGGGGCAGGTGGCGATGATTCGCCATGAAGTGCTCGATGCAGGGTTGCGGCGTGCTGCGCAGGTCGAACTTGATGATATGGATGTAGGGGAGGAACCTGTCCCAGTCTGAGACCATGGTGAAGTCATCCAGCGCCAACCGATAGCCCAGCCCATAGAGCTGGATCACTTTCTCCAGCAGCGCATCGTCGGGCTCGGCATCCTCCAGGATCTCGATCACCACCTTGTCACGGGGGAGGCACTCGGCCAATCCGTCCAGCAACAGGGAGTGGGGGAAATTGATGTAGCAGGGGTGATCTCCGATGAGCTGATCGATGTTCTGCTGCAAGAACTGCTCGGCAACCAGCCTGGAAGTGGCCTGCTGTGCGGAGACGGAGGGAAATACATTGTCCAGGCTGTCGCGAAACAGCAGCTCATAGGCTTGGGTGTTCAACTCCCGATCCAGAATGGGCTGCCTTGCTACATAGGAATACATGCATCTCTCCACCATGGTTACAGGCTTGATTCTATGGTGAAGCGGATCACTATGCCAGTGCCGACCGGTCGGGAAGGTCAACAACTGGCATACTATTTGTCAGGAAACCCGGGGTGTCAGAACAGGTAGTTGAGCTGCAGGCCGGCGAGCCAGGCATCCCCTTCCGAGGTGCCATTGAAAGTGGAGGTGGTCTGGGGGATGCCGGGCCTGAGCTGCATGGTTTCGCTCACGTCCACCTTCTTGCCGTCGATCAGGGTCAGCCCCAGATCCAGCGAGAGGTGACGGTCAATCTGGTAGCCCACGCCAGCGCTGTACCAGACCCGATCCGAGTCGGGGATGGAGATGGTGCGGCGATCCGCCGGGACCGGGCTGCGGTCGTAGGCGATACCGGAGCGCAGTTGCCACTGGGGGGCCAGCTGGTAGGTCATCCCCAGGGCATAGCGCCAACTGTCTTCCCAGTGCTCCTCCTTGATGTGCATGGTGCCGTGGTGGTCGAGCTCGGATTCGAGCTGCACGAACTTGCTCCAGTTGGTCCAGTTGATGCTCGAATGCAGCGCCAGGGCCGGGGTGAGCTGATGGAACAGAGCCAGCTCGGCGGTGGCGGGCAGGGGCAGATCCAGGCTGCCGGTATCGGTGAAGGGCTGGCCCCTTTGATCGATGCCGATGGCGTCACCGGAGAGGGTCAGGGTCACGTCGTGGCGATAGGAGAGACCGACGCGGGTTGCCTGCGACAACTCAAGCAGGGTGCCCAGGTTCCAGCCCATGGCCCAGCCATCCCCTTTCAGGTGCTTGGCTATCTGGTTGTTGGAGGGGAAAGTGCCGCCCACTTCCCCTTCCCCCTGAATGGCGGAGAGACCGGCCCCGACGGACCAGATGCGGTTGATGCGATAGGCCAGGGAGGCCCCCAGATCCACTGTCTTGATGTCGGAGACGTTGCCGAAGTGACCGGCGTTGTAGTTGTCCGGCATCTTGACCCCGAGTCCGTAATAGGAGGTGGCGGCAAGTCCGAGGCGCCATTGCTCGCTGAGGGGCACGATGAGATAGGCGTTGGGCACCCAGGCGTCACCCGCAATGTCGTGGGCTCCGGCATCCAGACTGACCGGCCCCAGGGTGGTAGGCACCCGGGTGGTGCCCTCGATGTTGACGTCGGGGTGCACGTGGATGACGCCGCCGGAGAAGGCCAGGGTATCGAACCGGGTCATGGCGGCGGCGTTGCGGGAGAGCACGCTGGCATTGTCGGCGATGGCGGCTTCACCCGCGAAGGCACGCCCCATGCCGGTGGCGGATTGCTCCGCGAGCTGGAAGCCGGCAGCCTGTACCTGGCTCGACAGCAGCAAGAGGGCTATGAGGGAGGGGTTGAACGTCGGATGCATGGTCTTTCCTCGGGATGAACTGGGTGTTCATTCTGTTATTCGGTTGGGGCCGGGATTTTATATGGTATGACCAGCAAGGCAACGGGGAGAGGGGAACGTGCGGCAAAACGGGATTAAATGCTGAAAGAAATACCCATAACAGTTTGATAAAAAAAGAAAAGAGTACAGTTGTTTACTACAGCTGTGCGCTCAATTGGCGAAATTGGATAAAAAAAGAGCGCCCTGGGACGCTCTCGATGATGACATGAAAATCAGAATTTCATGTTGAACTGGGCGGAAGCCAGCAGGGCGTTGCCGTGGGAGGTGCCCTTCCAGCGCAGCGCATCGCTGTGGTTGCGCAGGCCTTCGTTCACGTCCACTTCCTTACCGTCCAGATAGGCCATGCCGAAGTCGAGGCTCATGTCCGGATTGATGTGGTAGGTGGCACCGGCGCTGTACCAGATACGGTCGGAGTCAGGAATGCTCAGGCTGCGGTATTCCGGCTCGATGGGGCTGTTGTCGTAGGCGAAGCCGATACGGGCTTCCCAGGACGGGTTGACGTACCAGGTACCGCCCAGGGCGTAACGGGCTGAGTCCTTGAACTTCTCGTCTTTTTGCAGGCACACGCCGCCGGCGCAGTTGCTGCTGGTGGCCTTGAGCTCCTGGAAGGCGCTCCAGTCGGTCCAGTTCACGGAGTAGTGGACAGCGAATTGCTGGTTCAGGCGGTGGTAGCCTGCGAACTCGGCCTGGGCCGGCAGATCCAGCTTCAGGTTGCCATCGACGACGCGGTTGCCGGAGGTGGCACCCTGGAAGTCGCCGTCAAAGCTCAAGTCCACCTGGGAGCGGTAGGTCAGGGCGAGACGGTTGTTGTCGTTGATCTCGTACAGGGTGCCGACGTTCCAGCCAAAGCCCCAGGTGTCGCCCTTCAGGTGAGCCAGACGGGTATCGGAGTTGGCGCCCGGAATGGCGGCGGAAAGCGCACCGGCATAACGGTTCAGCTCGGCGGCGGCGTAGACGGCATTGATGCCGGCACCGACGCTGAAGCTGGAGTTGATGCGATAGGCGATGTTGGGGTTGATGTTGAAGGTCAGCAGCTCGGTGTCACCGGCGCCGGCACCGGCCGCGAAGGTCTTGGAATATTCGGTGGAAAGGCCGTAGTTGGAGAAGAGGCCGATCCCCCAGGCCCACTGATCATTCAGGGGCTGGATGAAGTAGGTGGCCGGCACGAAGGCATCGGGGGCGATGTCGCTTTCGCTGGACGGAGCCAGCTTGGTGGGGCCGGCATAGATGTCGCCAGCCACATCCACGTCGGGCTTGATATAGGTGCCGGATACAGACAGTGCCATCTTGTCGAAGGTGGTCATGGCCGCCGGGTTGCGGGACAGCACGGCCGCGTTGTCGGCGATGGCTGCTTCACCTGCGAAGGCGCGACCCAGACCGGAGGCCGAGTGCTCGTTCAGCTGGAACGCGGCGGCGAAGGTCTGGGTGCTGGCCAGGGTCACGGCCGCAGCGATCAGGCTTTTCTTGAAAAAGGCAGTTGTCATAGTGTTCTCTCTTTGTAAGCAGATTTTCTGTCGACATCGCGGCTCTTTGGCGGCTATTGACGACATGATCTGTTGTTATGTCAGCTTCTTCCCATTCATTGCTGGCGTGATTCTATGGATCTGGTAGGAGGTAAGAAATCAGACCAGTGACAGCAGAATACATAAAAGTTTCTATTGTGTTAATCATTTGTTTTAACTTGCCGTTTTATT
The DNA here is from genome assembly GCF_040907815.1 of Aeromonas sp. s6. NCBI lineage: Bacteria > Pseudomonadati > Pseudomonadota > Gammaproteobacteria > Aeromonadales > Aeromonadaceae > Aeromonas > Aeromonas sp. s6. The sequence continues at coordinate 27,615 of NZ_JBFOCN010000113.1, read as the reverse complement.
AGGCTGATTTATCTATTATTGGATAAATAAAGCACAAATGGTGCCGTTTGCGTCATTTAAAATAAATGGTAGAAATGTGACTTCGCGCGGGCAATGGGCGGGAACATGCGGGGATGTGGGGATGAACAGGCAGACAATGAGGATGTCTGCCTGTGATGTGGCTGAGGCGGAGGACGAGTCAGCCTGGGTCAAGGTCTGTTAAATGGACCAGTGCAGGCGTGACTCAAGCTGGCGGGCAACCGGGGCGAGGGGCTCCTGCATGTCTCCGATGAGCACCATGTTGGCCCCCTTGAGCGGCAGAATCTCCCCCTTGAGGGTCCCGTCTGCAAAATCGGACTGGATCGTCAGTGGCAGGTGCTTGGGGACGAGGAACAGGGTGACCGGTCCCATCTTGCCCTGCAGCACCATGTGCAGGGCCGGTCCCTGGTAGAAGGCGCAGTGGTTGACATAGGTTACCTTCATGCCCGGCATCTCGCTCAGGGTGGCGCCATATTTCTCCATTTTCGCGTTGATGGTGTGCAGGCTGACCCGCTCATCCACCGCATGAATGAAGGGCTCTTCCCCATAAACGTGGGACATGGCGACCTGAGCCAGCGACAGGGTGTCCGGTGCCACAGGCCAGCTGATCCAGCGGGTGCTCATGCCGAGCAGGAAGGCGACCGAGGCCGCGATGGCCAGAGCGCGCCATGGCGTGCGTGCAGGAGTGACGGGCAGCGGGACCACCTGCTCCTCTTCGGCTGCCATCGCCTGCCTGAGCAGGATCCGCTCCGCAAGACCGGCTGGTACGTCCACTTCCAGAGTGCTGCGCACCTGGCGCTCGAGCTGCTGCATCTCGTCCAGATGCTTGCGATTGGCCGGTGACGCCTCGGCGGCTTTCAAGAAGGCGGGATCCCTGTCCGAGGGGTGAGTGATGGCCCGGCGGCGAAATTCAAGCTCATCCATTGGTGTGTCCTCTCTGTTGTTTCGCAGACTCCATGGCCTCTTTTATCTGGTTGCGGGCGCGAAACAGCCTTGTCATGACGGTGTTCTTGTTCAGGCCGAGTTGCTCGGCGATCTCCTCCCCGCTGAATCCCCCCAGAACCTGCAGCAGCAGCGGCTCCTGATACTCGGCAGGCAGGCGCGCGATGTGACGCCTGAGCCATTCGTGCTCCATCTCCTGCTCGCTTGGCAGGACACCCTGATCCCGTAGGGGGTGCTCGTCGAGGTCGACGAGATCGAACTGCTTTCGCTCAAAGCGGCGGGCATTCTCCCGCCGCAATATGGTGATGAGCCACGCCTTGGCAGCCTTGTCGTCCAGCAGGGTATCTATCGCCTTCCAGGCGCGCAGGAAAGTCTCCTGCACCAGATCCTCGGCGATTTGCGGATCCCGGCACAGCCAGTAGGCGTAGCGGTAGATGTCCCCGTGCAGGGCGTGCACCAGGGCTTCGTACTTGGTTTGTTTGTCAGCCATCTCCCCATAGACCGGAGAAGTGCAGGGATCCTTTCCCGTGTCGGCCCTTTTTCTTCTGAAAAAACCTAACGCCATAAAGGGGTGTCCTGTTTCATGAGGGGCGCATCATGCACGCATCCACGCCAGTATTCGAAGACCATAGGCTATCGCAAAGCTCTCCCAGGTGCACAACTCCCTGGCGAGCGCCTGTCTGGGCAGGTGTTCGCCAGGGACTCGCTTGGGGGAAAAACAGGCCCGATCCAGGTCGTCCAGCAGCGCCCCCATGGCGGGGTCGCGGTGACAGGGCAGCCTGGCCAGATGAAGACAGGGGGGGGCCCAGCGCAGGACGGCCCAGGTCAGCAGGGTTTCCCTGGCCTCGTCAGGAGAGCCCGTGGCGAGGGCCCGTTGCAGGCGATAGAAGGCGCGCCAGCGCGGCCAGCGGCGCATGAATGCCCGCAGCAGGATGGCCAGGAGCACCCAATAGAGATACTGGACCCCTGGTGCGGGGGAGGCGGGAGTGGCGCTCTCCCTTGCCGTGAACACCAGAGAATGTGCGGGCAGGCGCGCCTCCTCGATGCGGCCGCTCTGGGTGTTGAACCAGCGCAGGGTCTGGGGGGGCAGCACATAGCGCCCCGCCTCGTCGGCGGTCAGGGCCTGGCGCCACTGGCGCTCGAAGCGAAGCGCCCCCTCGGCCACGAATCGCTCCTGTTGCTGCTCGCCGTCCGGCTTCATGGAGAGGCCGGCGGGCAGGGGCGGGGCCGGCAAGGGGGGCTGGCGGTTGCCATCCCCCCCTTCCATTACCAGGGTGAGGGTGCGGATCACCGGCTCACCCACCCTGGCCTGGGCCGGGCTGAACTGCTGGCGCAGCACCAGGCTGCTCGCCACCGGCTCCAGGGGGGCCTTGTCCACCTTGATGAAGAGGGTCGCCGCCCTGACGGACAGCAGATCCCCCGCGTTGCCCGGCGCGGTCGCACCGGCCGCGTCCTGGGGCGGCAACCGCCCCTGAAAGCGGGGGGATTCGACGGGATGGAGTCCGGGCCCTTTGGCCTGCAGCAGCCATTTTCGCGTGAGACGCCCGGGCAGGCCGGGGCTGGCGGGAGAGTCCCAGCGATCCTCGCCGAGGCGGCGAATGGTAAAGGCCGGGGTGATGGGCTCGCCGAGGTTGGGGGCCTCCAGGTTGGCTGGCAGCCAGAGGGTCAGCTCATAGATGAAGGGCTGGCCGGGGTAGAGATTCCCCTCATGGAGCACCCGGGCCTGCAGCTCGACCGGAGAGAATACCGGGTCTTGTGTCGGCATCAGGGTGTCGTCCAGGGAACGTGTCGGTACCGCCAGGGAGGGGGTGAGATCGGCGCCAAGGGGCAGGGAGGGCACCTGGCGCGGGCTGGTATCGAGCAGGTGCAGGGGGATCTGCCAGCGGGTCAGGCTGCGGCTCTGGGCACTGACCCGCTGGATGCTGACCCGCCCGACCGCAAACTGGCGCAGCAGCGGTTGCAGGTTGAGATCCTCATCGCGGTGCAGCCCGTCGGCCTCGATGACGAGCAGCCAGTCACGCTCGCTCGCCCCCGGCAACAGCTCGGCCTCGACAGGGGCGGCCTGCACCCGCATGGCGCACAGGGCGAGCAGCAGCCAGCAGCCGATCCGGGGGGAGAGCAAGCGCAGCACGAGGATCACCAGGGCTCCTCCACCTTGATCAGGGGGCGGCGCAGGGCCTCCTTGCGAAGGCGCTGCTCCAGCAGCAGCACGGGGGGCGCCGGGGGGCGGGGAGCCTCTGAGGCGCGGGCGGGGTCGGGAGTGTCGGCCTGCGCCGGGGCATTTGCCGAGGGCGTTGTCTGCGGCGGGTTGGCCCGCAGCAGGGCCAGGTTGTGCAAGGCATCCCTGTGCCCAGGTTCAAGGCGAAGGGCGCTCAGATAGGCCTGCTCCGCGGCGGCAAGATCCCCGAGCCAGACCAGGGCATTGCCCCTGTTGTAGTGGGCGGTGGCGCTGTTTGCCCTGCCATAGGCGGCGACGGCCCTGGCGTAATCCCCGGATCTATACCAGGCGTTGCCTTGCCAGACCGGATCCTGGAAGGTGTTGGCCGCTTCCCGATAGTGTCCCTGGCGATAAGCCTGCCAGCCTTCTTCATCTTGTCGGGAGGCCGCCTGCAGGGAAGGGGGCGCGAAGCCAATGACGAGGATCACCAGCAGCCAGTGGGCGCCGATCCGCGCCAGCAGCGCCAGGGGGAGCAAGGGGATGAGCAGCCAGGGGCCGAGATCCCGGGATTGCCCCTGCGTCAGGGCCTGGCCCATGGGCAGGGGGGCAAAGCGGGGCAGGCCGGAATCAAGCCAGGCCAGCCTGCCTCCGGTACTGGCGGCAAGGGCGGTCATGGCCTCCTCGTCGGGCGCCGGCAAGGTGTGGCCGATCGGGCTGCCGAGCTGCCAGCGCTCGGCGGCCACGCCGGGCAGCCGAGTCTCCTTGCCCCCGCTGGCCAGCAGGATGTCGAGCCGCGGGGCCGAGCCTGCCTTGCAGAACAGGTCGTTGAGGCAGGGCCAGAGGGCGGCGATGCGATCGCGCGCTGTCCCGGAGAGGCCGTCGGTCACGAGCAGCAGACGGGCGGACTGGCCCGGCGGGATCAGGGTGAGGGCCAGGGCCACGGCGCGCTCGGGGGCGCTGCCCTGGACAGGCATGATGGCCGGGCGCAGGTCCGGCAGCAGCAGGGCGATGGCCTGATGATCCCGGGTGGGAGGCATGGCGAGGTAGGCATCCCCGGCAAACAGGATGAGGGCGATGGGATGGGCCGCGTCCTGCCGCGCTATGTCGGCCAGCATCTCCTGCAATCCCAGCCTCACCCGGGTTGCCCGGTCCGGCGCCAGATCCTGTGCCAGCATGGAGTCGGAGAGATCCAGCAGCCAGATATCGAGGGCCGGGCTCGGCATGGGGAGACTCTGCTGGCGCAGGGCGGGGCCCGAGAGCGCCAGGATCACCGGCAGACAGGCAAGCCAGCGCCAGGGGATGGCCCGATGGCGGCTCGGCAGCAGATAGGCCTGCATGGCCGGGGAGAGCAAGCCGGGATCGCGGCGGCGCCACCCCTGCCACAGCCAGGGGAGCAGGGCCAGCAACCAGAGGGGGCGCAGCAAGGTCAGCTCCATGGTGCCACCATCATGGCCTGCCTACTCATGGGATGGCCTGTGTGACAGGGAGATGCGCCAGCGGGCTGGCCAGCAGAGCAGCAGCCAGGCCAGGGCCAGTGGCCAGGGGTAGAGCTCCTGGTGGGGCCGGGAGAGGGTCTGGGGCCGGGCGAGGGGCTCCAGGGTGTCGATGGCCTGGTTGATGGCGGCGAGATCGCCCCGGTTGCGGGCGCGAAAATAGCGGCCTCCTCCCAGCGTCGCCAGCTGCTGCAACAGGACTTCATCCAGTTCGGCACTGGGATCGGCGTCCCCTGCGGGCGCGGCGAAGGTGTCGGGGTCGGCGCCCACCCCCAGGGTATAGAGACGGATGCCGGCTTTGGCGGCGAGCCGGGCCTCGGTCAGGGGATCCGCATTGCCCGAGGTATTGCGCCCGTCCGTCACCAGCAGCAGGGCGGTGGGGCGGGTGGGGTCGGCGTGCTGGCGTGCCAGCAGGATGGCTTCCCCCAGGGCAGTGGTGCGCCCCACCAGATCGAAGTCGAGCTCCCTGGCCAGGGTGAGCAGAGCCCCGGTCTCCTGGGTGAGGGGGGAGAGCAGATAGGCGTGATCGGCAAAGACGACAAGGGCGATGCGATCCCCCGGGCGGGAGGCGACAAGGTTGCTTATCTGCTGGCGCACCGCGGCAAGCCTGTCCGTTTGCTCTCCGTCATCCAGCATGTCCTGGGTGCGCATGCTGTCGGAGAGATCCACCGCGAGGATGAGGTCCCGGCTGCTCTGGTAGTGAATGATCGGGGGCTCCTGCCACTGGGGGCGGCACAGAGCCAGTACCAGGGCGCACCAGCAGATCATCATGCGCCACAAGGGCTGCCCCGCCTGGGGCTGGAGCAGGGGAAAACCTCCGTGAACGAGCCGGTTTCCTCCCTTGCGCCCCTTCATGGGAGGCAGGCCGAAGCGCACCAGCAGCGGCAAGGCGAGGGCGAGGGAAAACCAGGGCCAGGCGAGGATCATCGCGTACCCTCCGGGGGAGGTGCCCCTCGCTTGCTTGCCGGGAATCGCGGCGCACTGACGCAGCGTCGCCCCCAGGCGAGATAGGCGAGGCGCAATCTTTTGCGCTGCGCCTCATCGGGCACTCTGCCCCCATAGAGCCAGAGCGGCCACTGGGCGGCAAACCGGGAAAAATCACTCCCCCCCTTGCTGTCCAGCCAGGCGAGCCAGTCCTCCCCTTGCAGGGGGGCCGCCTCGGGCCAGCGGGCCATGGCCGCTTCTCGCAGGGCATCCTGCAGCCTGGGGACGAGATCGTCGGCCTGCCAGTTTAGCCGGTGCGCCCAGCGGCGCTGGCGCCACAGGGTGAGGGCCGTCATGGCGATCAGGCAAGCGGCGATCGCCGCGATCAGCAGCCCACCGAGGGCCATCAGGCGAGGATCCTGTGCAGGCTCGAGAGCGGGGCCTTGGTGGATGTCACGCAGCTCGGCACGGATGGCTTGCAAGGACTCGCTGGACGAGGGCTGGCGATATGCATCCGGTGCGGGCACGCCCTGCTCCCCCCTCAAAACAGACGGCATCCGCCCTCCTGCCACTGGCGTTGCAGGGTGGCGCCGTTGTCGAGGCGATAGAGGCGCGTCACCAGGGGCAGCAACTGCTGGCGACAGGCCTCGGCCTGTTCGTCGGCCGCCCTCTGATAGCGGGCGCGAAAGCGGGGATCTTCTCCCGCGAGCCAACCGCTGTGTCTGCCTGCCTGCACTGCCAGCTGCCCCTGCTCGGGCAGGGCGGCTTCCAGGGGATCGCGGATTTGCCAGTAGTGGATATCGTGGCGCGGGCGAAGGCGTTGCAACTGCTGGCAGAGGGCCTTGTCCGGTGCCTGGTGATGGCTTATCAGGGTCAATCTGGCCCCGTGGGGCAGGGTGAGTCGTGCCAGGGTCTGGGCCAGCGTCCAGGGCGGGGGGGCGCGATCCAGCCCTGCCTCGTAATGGCGACAGAGCGCTTCCAGCAGAGGCATGAGAGAGCCGCGCTGGTGCTCTGTGTGGGGGGCTGCGCCCTGGCAGATCAAGGTATTGGCCTGTTTCTCCCCCTGCCAGAGCAGGGCGGCGGCCAGCTCGCAGCCAAGGCGGGCCTTGAGCTGGGCGCGGGAGCCAAAGTACATGGCGGGTGAGAGATCCAGCAGCAACCAGTGGGCCTGATCCTGTTCTTCCCCGTAGAGGCGGGTGTGGGGGCGACCGAGGCGGGCGGTGACCCTCCAGTCGATGTGACGCACCTCGTCACCGGCCTGATAGAGGCGAAGCTCCCTGAAATGGAGCCCGGGCTGGCGCCCGATACGCCCCTGGGCCGCCTGATGAATGCGAGCACGCTCGCCCTGGCGCGTCCAGAGGCGCACCGCCAGCAGCCGCTCGAGGGTGAGGGCGATGTCGGGGTGATCCCGGGGCTCGGCGACGGGGGTCATGGCGACAGGGCTGCCTGCGGGGGCCGGCTCAGGGGCATGGAATGGCATCCAGCAGCAGGGTGATGAGCGCCTCGCTATCGAGGTTGTCCGCCAGCGCCTGATAACTCGGGATGAGGCGGTGGCGCAGCACGGCAGGCGCCAGCTGCTGGATGTCTTCGGGCAGCACGAAGTCGCGCCCGGCGAGCCAGGCCCGGGCCCGTGCGGCTCTTGCGAGGCCGATGCTGGCTCTGGGACTGGCCCCCACCGCGACCAGGGGGTCTAGCTCGGGGCACAGGCCGCTGCCGGGGCGGGTGGCGCACACCAGTTGCACCAGATAGTGCTCGAGGCGTCCCTGCATCTGTACCCCTTGAACGGCGGTGCGGGCTTTCATCAGGTCGGACTGGCTCAGGGTGATTGGCGGCGTCGGCAGGGCGTCGCCGCGGGCGTTGAGTTGAAGGATGGCCAGCTCCATGGCGGGGCTGGGGTAATCCACCAGCAGCTTGAGCAAGAAGCGATCGAGCTGGGCCTCTGGCAGGGGATAGGTCCCTTCCTGTTCTATCGGGTTTTGCGTGGCGGCCACCATAAAGAGGGGCGGTAGGCGCCAGCTCTTCTTGCCCACGGTGATCTGGTGCTCGGCCATGGCCTCCAAGAGGGCGGATTGCACCTTGGCCGGCGCCCGGTTGATCTCGTCCGCCAGCACCAGGTGATTGAACAGGGGGCCGGGTTGAAACACGAAGCTCGCATCCTGGGGATGAAAAACCTCGCTGCCGGTGAGATCGGCAGGGAGCAGATCCGGGGTGAACTGGATACGGGCAAAGCGCCCCTCCACGGCACCGGCCAGCGCCTTGACCGCCCGGGTCTTGGCAAGACCGGGGGCCCCCTCGATCAGCACATGTCCTTCACATAACAGGGCGATCAGCAGCCCCTCGATGAGGGGGCCCTGTCCCAGGATCTGGCTGCCCAGATAGTCTCCAAGTGCTCTGAACTCGGCCGCTACCATGCGATAAACCCGTTGTTTTTATGGAAGTTGATCTTTTTATACCCCAGTTGGCTCACAAGGGCGAGGGAGGGTGGCAAGATGGGGACAATTTAGTTTCAATCAGCTGTATGAAAGTTGTGAGCGGATTGTTAAGATGTGGCGCAATGAGGTCAGACCTCTGCCTTTTTAACCCAAGGAGCCAGGATGAAACAGCCATTGAAACTGACGACTCGCCAGGGCGAACGGATAGCCGTCGTGGCGGGTCTGCGCACCCCCTTTGCCAAGCAGGCCACCGCTTTTCACGGCGTGCCTGCAGTGGATCTGGGCAAACTGGTGGTGAGCGAGATGCTCGCCCGCACCGATCTCGACCCCAAGCTCATCGACCAGCTGGTGTTCGGCCAGGTGGTGCAGATGCCGGAAGCGCCCAACATCGCCCGGGAGATCGTGCTCGGCACTGGCATGAGCGTCAGCACCGATGCCTATAGCGTGTCGCGCGCCTGCGCCACCAGTTTCCAGGCGGTGGCCAATGTCACCGAATCCATCATGGCCGGCACGGTGGACATCGCCATCGCCGGCGGTGCCGACTCCTCTTCCGTGCTGCCCATCGGAGTCAGCAAGTCTCTGGCCCGCGCCCTGGTGGATCTCAACAAGGCGCGCAACCTCCAGCAGCGTTTCAATATTCTGCGCCGTCTGCGTCTGAAGGACCTGCTGCCGGTGCCCCCGGCCGTGGCCGAGTATTCCACCGGTCTCTCCATGGGGCAGACCGCCGAGCAGATGGCCAAGACCCACCAGATCAGCCGCGAGGCGCAAGATGCGCTGGCCCACCGCTCCCACACCCTGGCGGCCGAAGCCTGGGCGCAGGGCAAATTGAGTGGCGAGGTGTTCACTGCCCATGTGCCCCCCTACAAGTCGCCGCTGGAGCGGGACAACAACATCCGCGAAAGCTCGGATCTGGCGAGTTACGCCAAGCTCAAACCGGTCTTTGACCGGGCCCACGGTTCGGTGACCGCCGCCAACGCCACTCCGCTTACCGACGGCGCCGCCGCCGTGCTGATGATGCGCGAAGGGCGGGCCCGCGAGCTGGGTCTGGAGCCGTTGGGTTACATCCGCAGCTTCGCGTTTTCCGCCATCGATGTCTGGCAGGACATGCTGATGGGCCCCTCCTATGCCACGCCGCTGGCGCTGGACCGTGCCGGGATCACCCTTGGGGATCTCACCCTCATCGACATGCACGAAGCCTTTGCCGCCCAGACGCTCGCCAACCTCAAGATGTTTGCAAGCGCCGAATTTGCCCGTGACAAGCTGGGCCGGGATCAGGCCATCGGCGAGGTGGACATGGAGAAGTTCAACGTGCTCGGCGGCTCTTTGGCCTTTGGTCACCCCTTTGCCGCCACCGGGGCGCGCATGATCACCCAGACCCTGCATGAACTGCGGCGCCGGGGTGGGGGATTGGGGCTCAACACCGCCTGTGCGGCGGGTGGGCTGGGTGTGGCCATGGTGCTGGAGGTGGAATGATGAGTGCCAAGACTTTTTCTCTGGATATTCGCAAAGACGGCATCGGCATCCTCACCATGGATGTGCCCGGTGAGAGCATGAACACCCTGAAGGCCTCCTTTGCGGACGAGATCCGCACTCTGCTGGCCGAAGTAAAGGGGAACGGGGATCTGATCGGCCTGGTGATCGTCTCCGGCAAGAAGGACTCCTTCGTCGCCGGGGCCGACATCGCCATGCTGGCGGCCTGCACCAGCGCCCAGGATGCCGAAGCGCTGTCCCGGGCCGGACAGGAGGTGTTCGCCGAGATCGAAGCCCTGGGGATCCCGGTGATCGCCGCCATTCACGGCCCCTGCCTTGGCGGCGGGCTGGAGCTGGCGCTCGCCTGTCATGGCCGGGTGGTGACCGATCACGGTAAAACCGTGCTGGGCCTGCCGGAAGTGCAGCTCGGCCTGCTGCCGGGCTCCGGCGGTACCCAGCGCCTGCCGCGCCTCATCGGGGTGGCCAAGGCACTGGATCTGATGCTGACCGGCAAGCAGGTGCGGGCCAAACAGGCCAGGAAGCTCGGGCTGGTGGATGACATGGTGCCCCCGTCCATTTTGCTGGAAGCTGCCATCAAGCTTGCCAAGAAGGGCAAGCCGCGCCACCACCTGAAACGGGATCTGCAGGGCAAGGTGCTGGAGACCAACAAATTTGGTCGCAAGGTGCTGTTCGATCAGGCCCGCAAGGGGGTCAAGGCCAAGACCCGGGGCAACTACCCGGCGCCGGAGCGCATCATCGAGGTGGTGCGCATCGGCGTGGAGGAGGGGATGCAGGCCGGCCTGCTGGCCGAAGCCCGCCACTTCGGCGAGCTGGTGATGACGCCGGAATCTGCCGCCCTGCGCTCCCTCTTCTTCGCCACCACGGAGATGAAGAAAGAGGTGAGCTATCAGGGGGCCGAGCCGCGCAAGGTGGGTCATGCCGCCGTGCTGGGGGGCGGCCTGATGGGGGGGGGTATTGCCTTCGTCACCGCCACCAAGGCGGGGGTACCGGTGCGGATCAAGGATGTGGCGAGCGCCGGCATCGGCAATGCCATGCGTTACAGCTACGACCTCCTCGCCAGGAAACTCAAGCGTCGCCAACTGCTGCGCAGCGAGCTGGAGAAACAGATGAGCCTGCTCACCGGCACCCTGGACTATTCCGGTTTCCACCGGGTGGACATGGTGGTGGAAGCGGTGTTCGAGGACATCAACCTCAAGCACCAGATGGTGCAGGACGTGGAGCGCGAGTGCGGGGAGCACACCGTGTTTGCTTCCAACACCTCCTCCCTGCCCATCCACCAGATCGCCTCGGCGGCGACGCATCCGGAGCGGGTGGTGGGGCTGCACTACTTCAGCCCGGTGGACAAGATGCCGCTGGCCGAGATCATTCCCCACGCCGGCACCAGTGCCGAGACGGTGGCCACCACCCTGGCCTTCGCCCGGGCCCAGGGCAAGACCCCCATCGTGGTGAAGGACGAGGCGGGCTTCTACGTCAACCGCATCCTGGCGCCCTACATGAACGAGGCGGCGCGCCTGGTGCTGGAAGGGGAGCCGGTGGAGGTACTGGACGGCGCTCTGCTCGACTTCGGTTTCCCGGTCGGCCCCATCACCCTGCTGGACGAGGTGGGGATCGACGTGGGAGCCAAGATCTCCCCCATCCTCGAAAAAGAGCTGGGTGGCGAGCAGTTCCAGGCGCCCAAGGCCTTTGACAAGCTGCTGGAGGACGATCGCAAGGGGCGCAAGAACGGCAAGGGCTTCTATCTCTATGGCAAGGCGGCCCCGCGCAACAAGCTCACCGGCAAGGAGGGCAAGAAGACGGTGGACGCGAGCGTCTACGACGTGCTGGGCGTCAAGCCCCAGGCCAAGCTTGCCAGGCAGGAGATCGCCGAGCGCTGCGTGCTGCTGATGCTCAACGAAGCAGCCATGGCCCTGGATGGCGGCGTGGTGGCCTCGGCCCGGGACGGCGACATCGGCGCCATCTTCGGCATCGGCTTCCCTCCCTTCCTGGGCGGTCCGTTCCGCTACATGGACAGCCTCGGCATCGACTATCTGGTGGGGCGTCTTGAGCACCATCAGAAGCGCTTTGGCGACCGCTTCGCCCCCTGTGCGCGACTGAAAGCGATGGCGGCGGAGCAGCAGACCTTCTACTGATGGCTCTCGACGGCATGCATCGAGCGAGGCGACCCCAAGGTCGCCTCGCTTTTTGTTGGGCGTACCTTTCCGGTTTGGGGCGGGGGAGCGAAGAAAAACGGGGCGGAGAGGGGTAAAACCTTGATCTGGCGCAAACAGGTGCCCCATTTATTACTTTGGTGGCATAGGACTCAGGCGCGGGTTGAGGTCAAATAGTCTTATCAGGAACGGGGGCGACCCCGTCACGAAAGGGACACCCATTTCACTGGATGAAGGACACACTATGAGTCTGCTTGAACACACCATCTGGACTGTATTGGGGTATGGGGCCATGCCCTTTATCTTCCTGAGCGGGTTCGTGGCAGTGGCAGTGACCTGCTGCCTGCTGCTCAATGCCTTCGGGGTCAAGTCCGCCGAGAAGTGAGTCACTCTCGTTCATGCCGCCAAATGCCAGTCTCACGACTGGCATTTGTTTTTTGTGTCTTCTGAAGCACTTGCCCGCCCCTGATGGGGTAAAGGGAGCGCAAGACGGTCGAACCCGGCGGCCATTTTGATTACACTGACGCCCGGCATGTCCGCCCCCTTCTCTTTTATCAGGTATTCACGACTTCTATGGCGCTCAAGGCAACCATCTTCAAGGCCCAGATCAGCTTGTCTGACATGGATCGCAATCTCTATCAGGACTTCTCCCTCACCCTGGCCCGTCACCCCTCCGAGACCGACGAGCGCATGATGATCCGCCTAGCGGCCTTCGCCTGGCATGCCGCCGAGCGGCTGGAGTTCACCAAGGGGCTCTCTGCCGACGACGAGCCCGAGCTCTGGTGCAAGAACTATTCCGATGAGATTGAACTCTGGATTGAGCTGGGTCAGCCGGACGAGCGCCGCCTCAAGAAGGCATGCAACCGCTCTCGCCAGGTGGTGCTCTACCTCTATGGCGGTCGTGGCACCAGCGTCTGGTGGAAGCAGAACCAGGGCAAGCTCGGTCTGCACGACAACCTGAGCGTCATCGAACTCTCCGACAGCCAGACCCTGCCCCTGGCGGCCATGGTGGAGCGCACCATGCAGCTCACCTGCACCATCTCCGACGGCCAGCTCTGGGTCAGCAACGGCAGCCAGGAGGTGACGCTGGACCCCGTGGTGCTGATGGGACGCCCGGCCCGCGAACTGTAAACGGGATACCCATGTTCAGCGCCCTGCTCAATATCGTCATTCCCGTGTTTGCGGTGGTGGGCCTTGGCGCCCTCTATGGACGGCTGCGACCGGGCGGGGCCCTGGGTTATGTCAACCGGGCCAATATCGAGCTCTTTACCCCGGCGCTGGTCTTCTCAGCCCTGGTGAAATACCCCCTGGATCTGGCGGCGCACCTGCCCCTTGTGGGGGCCGGTGCCCTGGTGATCCTGCTTCCCGGCTCGCTGCTCTCCCTGCTCAAACTCAAGGAGATAGAGCGGGCCGCACTGATCCTGCCCGCCATGTTTCGCAACACCGGCAACCTCGGCATTCCGCTGATGGTGCTCGCCTTTGGCGAGCAGCAGCTCGGCGCCATCGTCATCCTCTTTGTGCTCTCCAACCTGCTCCACTTCTCGGTGGGGATGTTCATCCTCTCCGCCAGCAGCTCCCGCTGGCTCTGGCTGAGAAGCCCCGTGCTCTGGGCCGCCTTCGCCGGGCTGCTGGTGGCCAACCTGCATATCCCGCTGCCGGAATACCTGGTGACCAGCGCCGCTCTGCTCGGCCAGATAGCGGTGCCCCTGATGCTGTTTGCCTTAGGCATCCGGCTGATGGAAGGGGAGCTGGATCATCTGGGGCTGGCCATCAAGTGCAACCTGCTCTACCTGTTGGCGGGGGGCCTCTCCCTGGGGCTCGCCGTCTGGCTGCTGCCCCTCGAACCTGACTGGATACCACTCCTGATGCTGTCGGTGGCGCTGCCCCCGGCGGTATTGAATTACATCCTGTGCGAGCAGTACCAGTGTCAGCCCGACAAGGTGGCCAGTATTGTGCTCGGCGGCAATGCGCTCTCGGTGGTGGTGATCCCGCTGGCGGTCTGGTTGGCGCTGCATCTGGGGAGTTGACCCTGCTCTGTCTTCCTCTTCAAGGACGCCCGATGGCGTCCTTTTTATTGCTATCGTGCATGTCCGATGTTGTTTTGCTCATCGAGTACAGCCGAGCTTGCTCGCGTATCTGACAAGGTTTTGAAGCCGGTTTAGCCGGATAAGGCAGAGAGTGGAAGGGGGAGAAAGGGAATAAAACAGGGCGGCCTTGGCCGCCCTGTTTATTGATGGGGAGCAGGTTGCACCTGGCCATCCTTGCGCAGCTGGGAATAAAGGCCAACTCCCGCCAGCAGGCCGGCGAGGGCCAGCAGCCACCAGATGGCGGTGGCGGGGCGGCTGCCCGCATCCCCCAGCATAAAGCCGATCAGCAGGTTGCCAAAGAGCGCCATGCAGCCCCCGGCGCTGGCATAGAAGCCGTAGTAGCTGCCGAGCTGCTCAGGGGGGGCGTAGCGGGGCAGTTGGGCGGCGAACAGTGGAAAGCAGAGGATGGAGCCCAGGGAAAGCAGGGCCACCTGCGTCAACACGCCTGCCGTCGGCCAGGGTGCCAGCAGGGGCAGGGCGAGATAGCTCAGGCCCATCATGCCTATCCCCAGCCCCATGGCGAGCGGTACTCCCAGGCGGCGCTCCACCAGGCGGGAGGCTGGGAGCTGGAGCAGAACGCCGATCACCGCCGAGAGGGTGAAGACGCCGCCGAGCAGGTGGGTGGCGTCCGGCAGGCTCTGGATATGGGCGGGGAGGGCGAGGTAGAGCTGGTGGAACAGGATCTGGTAGCTGCCTGCCAGCAGGGTGAACCCCATGAAGGGGCGCTGGCGCACTATCTCCCCCCATTGGCGCAAGATGGCGCCACGGGGGCTCGGGTTGCTCACCGGGCGTTTAGGCAGCACCCGGTATTGCAGCACTCCGAGCAGGGCGAAGAGGCTCGCCGCCAGGATCCCCGTCAGGGTATAGCTCTGCTGGGTCAAGGTGAGGCCGACCAGGGGGCCGAGCAGCATGCCCGCCTCGCTGGCCAGATTGTGCAGGGCGAAGGCGCGCTGACGCTGGCTCGGGTTGTGGCATTCGCTGGCAAGGTAGGCCTGGGCGCAGGGGGTGAACAGAGCCCCCGCAAAGCCGGTGAGGGCGGCGGCCAGCAGCAGGATGGGCAGGGACTCGGCCCAGCCCAGCAGCACGAAGCCTAAAGATCGTACCAGGCAGCCCCAGACGATGGCGGGATGGTAGCCGATGCGATCCCCAAGGGTGCCGCCCAGCAGGAAGAGCCCCTGCTGGCTGAAGACCCGCATCCCCATGACGAGGCCACAGGCCCAGCCGGCCAGGCCGAGCCCGCTGCCCATGTGCTGGGCGAGGAAGGGCATCATCATGTAGAAGCCGAGGTTGAAGGCGAGCCCATTGGTGATGAGCAGGCGGGCGGCCGGGCTCATGCCCTGCCAGTCCCGCCAGTAGGAGGCGCCGT
Organism: Aeromonas sp. s6; assembly: GCF_040907815.1. NCBI lineage: Bacteria > Pseudomonadati > Pseudomonadota > Gammaproteobacteria > Aeromonadales > Aeromonadaceae > Aeromonas > Aeromonas sp. s6. The sequence continues at coordinate 12,557 of NZ_JBFOCN010000113.1, read as the reverse complement.
TCATGGTCGCCTCCCGCCAGTGCGTGGGGAGGTGGTCGCCGGGGTGGCGCAGGACTGTGTCATGATGTCTTTCGCAGGGTTCTGAGGAAGGGGATGCCGTGCTGATCGTGGCTTATCTCCACCGGCACCTGGTAGAGGCGCTCGATGAGGGCCGCGTCGAGCACCCGGGCGGGGGGGCCGAAGGCCTGCAGATCTCCCCCTGCCAGCACGATCAGCTGATCGGCAAACTGGGCGGCCAGGTTGAGATCGTGCAGCACCACCAGGGTGATCCACTGCTGCTCCCGGGTCTGCTGGCACAGGTGCTCCATCAGTTGCATCTGGTGGTGCAGGTCCAGGGCGCTGACCGGCTCGTCCAGCATCATGATGCGGGGGTCGCGCAGCAGCACCTGGGCGAAGAGCACCATCTGCCGCTGGCCGCCGCTCAGGGAGTAGAGGGGGCGATCCGCCAGATGGGCGATGCCGAGCGCCTGCAGGGCGCGGCCGGCAGCCAGGATGTCCTCGTCCGCGAGGCGCATGGAGAGGCTGTCGAGGCGCCCCAGCACCACCACTTCGATGACGCTGAGATCCAGCTCCAGCTGGATGTTCTGGGGCATGTAGCCAAACTGCTGGCGCCACCTGGCCTGCGTCATCTGGCGGGCACTCTGGTCCCCGAGGCGAATGTCGCCACTGTCCGGGGTCAGTTCACCAAAGAGGGTGCGCATCAAGGAGGTCTTGCCGGTCCCGTTCGGGCCGATGATCACATGGACCTGACCCGGCTGCAGGGTAAGGTCGAGTTCCCGCAGCAGGGTCTGCTGGCCGAGGGAGAGGGAGAGTCGGGTTATCTCAAGCACGTTTACGCCCCCTGCCGAGGATCAACCAGATGAAGAAGGGCACGCCAATGAGCGCGGTGACGATGCCGATGGGGAACAGGGCCCCCGGAATGATGGACTTGGAGAGCACCGAGGCCGCCGAGAGCATGCAGGCGCCGCACAGGGCGGAGAGGGGGATCAAAAAGCGCTGATCTTCCCCCACCAGCATGCGGGCGATATGGGGGGCCACCAGGCCGACGAAGCCGATCACGCCGACGAAACTGGTGGCGGTGGCGGTGAGCAGGGCGACCAGCACCAGGGTTTTCATGCGCAGTCTGTCGACGTTGACCCCGAGGCTGCGGGCGCGGGCTTCCCCGAGGCGCAGGCTGGTGAGGGCCCAGGCGTCACGGTAGATGAGCAGGGTGCAGATCAGGGTGACGACGGCGGTGATGATCAGGGAGTCCCAGGTGGTGCGCATCAGGCTGCCAAACAGCCAGAACAGGATCTGCTGGTTGAGCTCGGGGGAGGAGAGGAACTGCAGCAGGGAGAGCAGGGACTGGAACAGGAACAGCAGGGCGATGCCCGCCAGGATCAGGGTCTGACTGCTGACATGGCGCATCATGGCCAGACCAAACAGCAGGCAGGCGGCAAACATGCACACAATGAAGGCACCGGCCGGGATGGCCACCAGGGGAGGAAGCCCGAGGCCGCCGGTGTAGAGGGCCAGCGCCGCGCCAAGGCCCGCCGCCGCCGCGAGCCCGAGGGTATAGGGACTGGCGAGGGGGTTATCCAGCAGGGTCTGCATCTGCACACCGCCAAGACCGAGGGAGGCACCGACCACCAGGGCCATGAGGGCGATGGGCAGGCGCATGTCGTGGACGATGGTGCGGGTCATGGGATCGGCCTGGGCGGGGGCGATCAAGGCATCGATCACGTCGTGCAGGGCCAGCAGGGAGGGGCCGGTGGCGATGTCGAGCACCAGGGTAATGCACAGGACCAGGGCGAGCAGCAGGAGCCAGTGCCAGCGACGGCGCTCCCGTTGCCGCTGCCGGGCGAGGGTCTGCTGCAGGGCAGGCAAATCATTCATGGTGACAATCCTGAAACGGGCGCCACAAGAGGCGCCCACGAAGGTTGAAGGTTAAAGAGCGATAGCGAAGGTGCCGTCTGCCTTGACCGGCAGATAGCGCCGATAGAAGTCGAGGTAGTTGGCAAGCGGATCCATCTCCTTGAACAGGCTCGGATAGAGCGCCTTGGCCATGAACTGGACCATGGTGTAATCGAGCAGCGTGCGGGAGGCGCCCTGGTAAATCCCATAGATGCGCTTTTCCTTCACCGCTGGCAGGTTCGCCCAACCTTTACGCTCGGTAAAGGCCTGGAGCCGTGCCCGAGCGAGCGCGGGATTGACTCCCTGGCCCAGCAGCACGGCGGTGGGGTTCTGGGTGGATTCAGTGCCGGTGAGGAAGATGACCTCGGGTTTGGAGACCAGAACCTGCTCGGGGTTCATGGGGCCGTACCATTCTACAAAGGGGGCGGCGATGTTGTCGCCGCCAGCCAGGTGGCCGAGCGGACCCCACATGCCCTTGCCGTAGCTGAAGCCATATTCGTCAGGCCCCTTGTTGCCAAACTCCACGTAGAAACGGGGCTTGGGCAGATTGGCGGCGGCGATCCGGCCATGTACTTCGTCGATGGCATACTGGTACTCGTCTGCGAGCTGGCGAGCGCGAGGCTCGGTGCCCGCAATCTTGCCGAGCAGCAAGGTACTGGCCTTGTGATTGGCGGGGAGTTCCATGTTGTAGTCCACGACCACCACGGGCAGACCGGCCTGTTCGAGACGGGCCACGTCCTGGCCAAGACCTTTGTATTGCCAGTCGGCCAGAACGACGACATCGGGTTTGAGGGCGAGCACTTTTTCCACCGAGAAGGTCTGCACTTCTACCTCGCCTACGTCGGCTATCTCCTTGAGGGACGGGCGATGGGCGGTAAAGAGGGACCAGTTGGCAGGACGCCAGCCTTCCCAGGCCTCGCGAGAGATGCCGACGACCCGATCGAAGGCCTGTTCGCCACCGACGGCCATGTAGTCTTCAAAGTAAAATGCGAGCACTACCCGCTTGGCGGGGAGATCGACCTGGACTTCCCGTCCCAGCACATCTGTCAGGGTTTCAACTTTCGCCTGTGCGGTGCCAAACCAGCAGCAAAGGCTTGCCAGCACCAGGCTGGCATAGCGGGAGAAAAGTGTCATCTGCGTGTGAACTCCATCTTGTCTTGTGGTTTTTTGTCGTTTTTGTCACCGGCAACCTGAGGTCGCCGGTGGGTTCTCCACCGGGTGGAGGAGGGAATGAGCCGGAGAGACCCCGGCCGACACTCAGTGCGCGTTGTGCTGATGAATGCCCAGCATGAAGGTGCCCTGGGGACGGATGGGCAGGTAGTGCTGGTAGAACGCCTGATAGGTGGCCAGGGGGTCGAGATCCTGGAAGAGGTCCGGATAGAGGGCCTTGGCCATGAACTCGATGAGGGCGGCATCCATGATGCTGCGGGTGGCGCCGTGATAGACCGCGTAGAGGCGACCCTCCTTCACCGCAGGCAGCTCGCGCCAGCCCGGACGGGCGGCAAAGCCTTGCAGACGCTGGCGCACTGTCTCTTCCGACACATCCTGGCCGACCTGCATGGCGACGGCACTGTTCACGCTCTCGTAGCCCGCCATCAGGATCACCTCGGGCTTGCTCGCCAGCAGTTGTTCCGGGTGGATGGGGCCCCAACGATCGACGAAGGGGGCGGCCACGTTGTTGCCACCGGCCAGCAGGGCCATGGCGCCCCACATGTCCTTGCCATAGGTGTAGCTGTACTCGGCCGGGCCCTTGTCACCCAGCTCGATGTAGACCCGGGGCGGCGTGCGCTTCGCGGCGGCGATGCGGGAGGTGATGGTGTCAATCTTGGCCTTGTACTCGTCGGCCATCTTCCGGGCACGGGCCTCCTGGCCGGTCAGCTTGCCAAGCAGCAGGGTGCTCGCCATGTGCTGTGCCAGGGTCTGGGCGTTGTAGTCGATGACCACCACCGGGATCCCCGCCTGCTCAAGGCGTGGCAGGTCGGCGCTCAGGGCCTCATATTGCCACTTCGCCAGGATCACCAGGTCGGGCTTGACCGCCAGGGTCTTCTCGATGGAGAAGCTCTGATCCTGCACGTTGCCAAGGTCCGGCACGTTGGCCAGTTGTGGCTGGCTGGCCACGTAGAGAGACCAGATGGCGGGACGGGACTTCATGAACCAGCCCAGGGACATGCCCACCAGGCGTTCGGCCCCGCCTTCACCGGCCACCGCCAGGTAATCTTCGGGATAGAAACCGAGCACGATGCGGTTTGCCGGAAGGCTGAGGGAGACCTTGCGGCCCATCACATCTTCCACTTCAACGGGGGGGGCGGCCTGCGCCATCCAGCTCACCAGGACGAGCTGGCCGAGCAGCAGCAACTTTGCCAGGGGGTGACGAAACATCTTGTAGCACCTCGAGAATAGAGACGGTCAAAAAAGAAAGTGAGAACTATTGCTATTCGCGAGCGCAAAAGCAACAAACGTTTGTGTCATCCCCTCTCTTGTTATTTCTGTTATTACTGGAACCGGTTCCACAAGAGCACTAGGAGAGCGTTCCACCCCCGGTTTTCTGCCTTCTCGGGCCACGAAGGGGGTGGCGCCCGGTATGGCGCCCATGGATTTGCCCATGATCCGGAGTCTGTGAGTGAAGTTGTTCACGAGATGGTAGCGGGCAGAGGGTCGCCGTAGTGCTCCCCCGTCTGCCCCAGCGCCGATGTCACTCCCTGACAGAGGCCGCCAGCAGGGGCTGGAGGACGACAACTTCCTGCGCAGCGATGGCAGACACTGCCCATTCGGGTATTGCCCGTCACCTTGGCGCAACATTTTGTTGTCATTGTTAGCCAGCTCGCAGCAGCCCCGGCGCCGACGGGGCAGAGTGGGCGCGCAGTTTCGGCCGGGGGCTGACATGCCTCCCGTTGATGGCTGCATCCAAGGTGCTGCGGCCCGCCTTGTGCGGGGCGCCAATAACATGATCTGCAAATAAAAAAGGAAACTGACCATGTCAGGAAGACACTCTCTGGTGGCGCTGGCCGTCGGGCTGGCGCTCGCTGGACAGGCACAAGCGCAACTGTTTATCACCGAATACCTGGAAGGGTCCGGCAACAACAAGGCGGTGGAGCTGAGCAACCTCGGCTCGGACCCCGTCGATCTCTCCCAATACCGGCTGGCCCTCTACGCCAACGGCAAACCCATCAGCGAATCCCCCACCAACAGCCTGGCGCTGCAAGGCACCCTGGCCCCGGGCGCCACCCTGGTGCTGGCCAACCCCTCTGCAAATGCCGAGATCCTGGCCAAGGCCAATCAGACCAGCGGCAACCTGGTGTTCAACGGTGACGATGCCCTGGTGCTCTATCGCGGCAGCGAGATAGTGGACAGCGTCGGCCAGGTGGGGATGGATCCGGGCACGGCCTGGGTGTCGGGCAACGTCTCGACCCTGGACATGACCCTGCGCCGCAAGGCCACCGTCACCATCGGCCGCACTGATGCTACGTCCCCTTTTGATCCGGCGCAGGAATACGTGGCCGCCCCGAAAGATGACGCCAGTGGCCTGGGTTGCAGTGGCGATGGCCCCTGCGATGGCACCCAGCCGCCCGCCTTCGTCTGCCCGGTGGAGAGCCTGGTGCCGGTGCCCGCCATTCAGGGCCCCGGCACCAGCAGTCCGCTGGTGCCGGCCGGCAAGTTCGAATCGGAACAGGCCTATGCCACCCGAGGCGTGGTGACCCAGGTAGTGAGCGGCCTCTACAAGGGCTTCTTCATTCAAGATGAGCAAGGGGATGGCGATCCGGCCACCTCCGACGGCCTCTTCGTCTACACCACCAAGGCCAACGCTGCCATCGTGCCGGGGGCTGAGGTGTGCGTTTCGGGCAAGGTGAAGGAGTATTTCAATCAGACCCAGCTCAACGCCGACGAGCTGGTGGTGACCCGGCCCGCTGGGGCAGTGCCGGCGGCAGTGGATCTGGTGCCGGTGGCGGGCGAGAGCCTGAACCAGCTGCTGGAGCGTCACGAGGGGATGCAGGTACGGCTGGTGCCCGGCTCCAGCCTGGTGGTGACCCGCAACTTCAGCTTTGATTACGACGGCAAGCGCAACAACCTGGTGCTCTCTTATGGTGCGCCGCTCATCAAGTCGACCCAGAAATTTGCCGCCATGAGCCAGGAGGCGAGCGACTGGGCCCTTCGCAACCAGCAGAACCAGCTGGTGGTGGAGACCGATGCCAAGGCGCCGGATGGCGTGCTGCCCTGGTTCCCCGGCTTCAACGCCGAGGACGGTTACCTGCGCATCGGCGACAAGCTCAACGGGCTGGAGGGGGCGCTCGGTTACTCCTACAACCTGTTCCGACTGGTGGCCAGCAACCGCATCGATGCCAGCCAGATAGATCACAGTGGCTGGGATCGGGTGGAAACGCCGGAACTGGCCGAGGCGGGGGATCTGCGGGTCGCGAGCTTCAACGTGCTCAACTTCTTCACCACTGTGGTGGGGGGCGATGCCAACCCCACCGGCAGCAACCGGGGCGCCTTGACGGTGGCGGAGTTCGAGTTGCAGCGCACCAAGATCGTCAGCGCCATCACCCGCCTCAATGCCGACGTGGTGGGGCTGATGGAGATCGAGAACAACGGCTACGGCGACAACTCCGCCATCGCCAATCTGGTGGCGGCCCTCAACGCCGCCCAGCCGGACGAGGCGGATCACTACCGCTGGATTGCCTCGCCGGATGGCAAACCCATTGGCACCGACGCCATCACGGTGGGGCTCATCTACCGGCCCGCCAAGGTGACCCCGGAGGGGGCCGCCAGCCTCATCGCGCTGCCGGTGCAGCAGGCCGAGGTGGTGGACGCCAGCGGCAAGCCGGTGACCATCAACCAGGGGATGCGCGAGTCGCTGGTACAGCGTTTCAGCTCGCCCAAGGGGGATGCGCCCCTGACCCTGGTGGTCAACCACCTCAAGTCCAAGGGCTCCGCCTGCTTCGAGGATTACCCCGACTACGCCACTGCCGATCCGCTGGATGGCCAGGGCCACTGCAACGCGCTGAGGGTCTCTGCCGCCAAGGTGCTGGGGGAGCAGCTCAAAGAGTTGGCCGGGGATCTGCTGCTCATCGGCGACATGAACGCCTATGGCATGGAAGATCCCATCCGGGTGCTGACCGACTATGATCCGGCCGCCCAGGCGCGCCAGATCATGAGCGCCTCCTTCACCACCCTGGCGGGTCAGCCCTTCGAGGAGAGCGGCAGCGTCCTTGGCAAGGGGTATGGGTTTGTGAACCTCAACACCCGCTTCCACGGCACCGACACCTACTCCTACAGCTATGAAGGGGAGCTCGGCAACCTGGATCACGCCCTGGCAAACCCGAGCCTCGCGGCCAAGGTGATCGGCATCGAGGATTGGCACATCAACTCCGCGGAGAGCAACTTCTTCGAGTACGGCAGCAAGTACAGCGGCCAGCTGGCGAAATCCGAAGGGCCCTTCAGCGCCTCGGATCACGATCCCGTGCTGGTAGCCATCCAGTATCCGCTGCCGCCTGCCGGGGTATTGAGCCTCGAGAGCGCCGCTGCGAACGTGGAGGAGGGCAACACCCTGGCCTTGAGCGTGGCGCGCCGTGACGGCAGCCATGGGGAGGCGAGCGTGAGTTATCGCATCGTCCATGGCAGCGCGGACGCAAGCGACGTGGCGCCCCTCACCGGCACCCTGCACTGGGCTGCCGGGCAGAGCGAGCCCCAGACCATCAGCATCCCGGTGAAGAGCGACACCCTGCACGAGGGGGACGAGACCTTTACTCTGGAGCTGTTTGACCCGAGCGGCGCGGCCCTGGGGGATCAGCACCAGACCCTGGTGACCATCAAGGACAAGCTGGCACCGTCCACCATCTCGCTGGCTCAGGCCAGTATCACGGTGAACGAGGGGCAGTGGTTTGCCGAGATCCCCCTGGTGCGAAGCGGCGATCTGAGCAAGCCGGCCCGGGCCCGGGTGGCCCTTGACGGGGTCACGGCGCGCTGGGGGCTGGATTTCCTGCCCTGGTTCGGGCAGACCGTGAGCTGGGCTGCGGGCGAGGGGGGCAGCAAGTCGGTCAAGGTGCTGATCATCGATGACTGGTTTGTGGAGCCCACCGAGCAGTTCAGCGTGAGCCTCGATCGGGTGGAAGGGGGCCAGCCCGGCGCCCTGCAGCAGACCCGGGTCGACATCCAGGACAACGACAAGCCCTGGTGGCCCTTCGGTCGCCACTGAGGATGATTGAGCAAAAGAAAGGGGCCTGCGGGCCCCTTTCTATTGAGAACACTTTTGTTGGGAAGACCTGTTGCAGACAGGTGGGGTTGCGAAGATGAAAAAGGCCCACCGTCATGGTGGGCCTTCCTCATGGCAGGGCGCTCCTAACGGAGTATCAACCCTGCGCGTTGCTCAGTACCAGCTTGCCATCCTTGACCGGAATGGTGGGGCCGGGTTGCTTCTCCATGCGTACCACCCCTTCCTGGCCGGCGAGGCGGTAGGTGACGTCATAGCCGATGGTGCGGGTGCTGCTCTCCTGCACCGTCTTGCAGCGCTGCTCCGTGGTGGTGTAGGTATCACCGGCCTGCATGTTGCCCTGCACCTGATTCCCGGCATAACCCCCTGCCACGGCACCGGCGGCGGTGGCCACCTTCTTGCCGCTGCCACCGCCAAACTGGTGGCCGACCACGCCGCCCAGGGCCGCGCCAACCACGGTACCCAGGATCTTGTGTTCGTCCTGCACCGGCTTGCGGTGGGTCAGGGTGACGTTGCGGCACTCCTGACGCGGCGTCTTGATGGTCTCGGTCACCGGCTTGCTGGCCAGCACCTCGGCAAACTGGGGCTCTGATGAAAACAGGGATCCGCTGGCGACCGCCGACAATGCCAGCGCAGAGGCCACACCGATCCCGACACCTGCCAACATGGATTTGTTCATCACTCTTCTCCTCGTACTCATACCCGTTGAGGGCTTGGGATCATTCTTGGCATTTTGCGCCACAGGCTCAAGGCAAGGGCCACGGGATCGCGACAGGGGCTGACTGCGCAAAAAGTGACCGCGCAAAAATAGCGTCGGCGATTGGCGACAGGGGGAGCAGGGCCGAGGGCCCCTAAGACGTTTCGCTAATACCTGGGATCTGCCCCCCTTGATACCCTTTCATCCGGTTCCAGCCGGCATCCTGGCCTCGTATCAGGGCGCAATGCCGGTCGTGGTGAACCGCGAGAGCCACCCCGTTTTGTGTCCCTGTGAGGAAGGATCCGATGACAGAGCAGAACATGTACGACGCCGGCCTTGGCAAGACGCCCGCCAATTTCGAGGCGCTGACCCCCTTGAGCTTTCTGGGGCGGGTCGCCCGGGTCTATCCCGACTATCCGGCGCTGATCCACGGGCCCCTGCGCCAGAGCTGGGCCCAGACCGAACGCCGTTGCCGCCAGCTCGCCTCGGCCCTGCGCCGTCGCGGCATTGGCGAGGGGGACACCGTCTCCATCGTCGCCCCCAATGTGCCGGCCATGTTCGAGGCGCACTTCGGGGTGCCCATGAGCGGCGCTGTGCTCAACACCATCAACACTCGGCTCGATGCGGACGCCATGGCCTTCATCTTCCAGCACGCCCAGAGCAAGGTGGTGCTGGTGGACCGGGAGTTCGGCGCCGTGGTGCGAAAGGCGCTCTCTCTCATTGACAGCCAGCCCCTGGTGATCGCCATCGACGATCCCCTCTACCGGGAAGGGGAGCTGATCGGCGAGCTCGACTACGAGGGGTTCATCGCCCAGGGGGACAGGGACGAACCCGGCTGGCTGCCGGCGGATGAGTGGCAGGCCATTTCCCTCAACTACACCTCCGGCACCACGGGGAACCCCAAGGGGGTGGTCTATCACCATCGCGGCGCCCACCTCAATGCGGTCAACAATGCCCTCTCCTGGGAGCTGCCCAAGCACCCCGTCTACCTCTGGACCCTGCCGATGTTTCACTGCAACGGCTGGTGCTTCCCCTGGACCCTGGCAGCCACCGCCGGGGTGAGCGTCTGTCTGCGCCACGTGCAGGCGGCGGCCATCTACGGGGCGCTGCGCGAGCACAAGGTGAGCCATTTCTGCGCCGCCCCCATCGTGCTCAATATGCTCAACAATGCCGATCCGGCCCTCAAGCAGGGGCTCGACCATCCCGTCAAGGCGATGACGGCGGGGGCAGCGCCACCCGCCACCGTGATCGCCGGCATGGAGGCCATGGGGATCGCCGTGACCCATGTCTATGGCCTCACCGAAACCTATGGCCCCTGCGTGGTGTGCGAGCCGCAAAGACGCTGGCAGGGGCAGGATGCCACCACCCTCTCCCGTCTCAAGGCGCGCCAGGGGGTGGCCTCCCCCCTGCAAGGGGAGATGCGGGTCATCAACCCCGTCAGCGGCGAGCCGGTCCCCATGGATGGCAAGACCCTGGGAGAGATAGTGCTGCGGGGCAACATCGTCATGAAGGGCTACCTCAAGAACCCGGCGGCGAGCGAGGAGGCGATGGCACAGGGATGGTTTCGAAGCGGGGATCTCGCGGTCTGGCACCCGGACGGCTATGTGGAGATCAAGGACAGATCCAAGGACATCATCATCTCCGGCGGGGAGAACATCTCCAGCCTGGAGGTGGAGGACGTGCTCTATCGCCACCCCGATGTGGAAGAAGCCGCGGTGATCGCCATGCCGGACGAGACCTGGGGGGAGGTGCCCTGCGCCTTCGTCAAGCTCAAGGAGGGGCGCGAGCTCACCCAGGCCGAGCTCATTGCGTTCTGCCGCGAGCAGATGGCCCACTTCAAGGCCCCCAAGCGCATCATCTTCACCCCGCTGCCCAAGACCTCCACCGGCAAGGTGCAGAAATTTATGCTGCGCAAGCAGCTGGAGTAGAACGGGAAGTCACAGTCATGTGAAGGTTTAAGCTGGCGCCATATTGCCTAGGGGTGATATGGCGCCAAATCCTATGTTCATCAAACTCTTTCGGAACTCACTCTGGTAATATCCTGCTCAGTATCGGGACGGGAAAGCACTATGACGGTTACAGCATTTAATTGGAGTGAGCCACTTCCATGGGATGGCCCGGGAGCCATTAGCGGTGTAGTGGAAGCGTTGGCAGGTGACAGGCTGGACCGCGCTCGCTATGCCGAGTTTCTTACCAACTATCTGGCGGCCGAGGGCAAACAGCGCAACTATGTGCTGAACCTCAATGCCGAATGGGGCGCGGGTAAAACCTGGTTTATCAAACGCTGGTATATGGAGCTTAAAGAGCATTATCCCACCGTCTATATCGATGCCTGGCAGCAGGATTTTTCCGATGATCCCTTGTTGACGGTGATCTCGTCGATTATTGAACAATTGAGAGACGCCACCGGAAATAATGTTGCCGTACCTGATGGCATCAAGTCCAGGCTATTGGGGTTGCTTAAGGTCGGCGGAAAATTGGTGATCAAGTCAGCCATTAAAAAGGCTGGGCTGGAGGATGGTGATTTCTCTTTGGAAGGTGAAGATGCAGATCAGTTAGTTGACACGCTCTGTAGTAATCATAGAGAGCGTTATGAATCTATCCAGTATCTTAAAAAAGAGATCCGGCAATGGGTTGAGGCCGCTGTTTCTGCTAACTTGGATCAATTGGATGACAAAGGTCGTTTGGATTATCCCGCCTTTATTTTGATTGATGAGCTGGATCGCTGTCGTCCCTCCTATGCGGTAGAAATGCTGGAAACCATCAAGCATATCTTCGATATTTCTGGTGTGGTGTTTGTGCTCGCAACGGATACCGAACAACTTCAGCATGCTATCAAGGTAATTTATGGTGAAGGCTTTGATGCGGAGAGCTATCTTGGACGATTTTTTCATAGACGATTTACGTTAGGCAGTATCTCTCGTAGAGAGTTTATTCAGCAGGCAATTTCAGATAAAGCATTGTATTTTGAAAATATTAATGTATGGCCAGAGGTTGTTGATAGCCAAGTGCTAATCAATATTTTGAGTGCTATCTGTGATCATTTCTCTTTAAACTTGCGAAAAACAGAGCAAGTGCTTGACAGAACTATTGCATCAATCCTGAATTACAATGGCGGTAGATTGAACCTAGTTTTTCTTGTTTATTTGTTTTCCCTGTGCGAAAGAAATTATGAAGATTATCGGGCTGTAGCGGATGGGAAAATGCCGACGACAGATAGTCATCCTAAGCTAAAAGGTTTCAATGTTCTGGTCCTGTCTCTTGATCAGATCTTGATCCCCTGTGCCATCAAATCCTTGGCGGCAAGAAAGCCATCCAGTTTACTTTGCAGGGCTTCCCAGCCTTCCCAGAGGGCGCCCCAGCTGGCAATTCCGGTTCGCTTGCTGTCCATAAAGCCCCCCAGTCTGGCTATCGCCATGTAGGCCCACTGCAAGCTCCCGGCGCGCTCTTTGCGCTTGCGTTTTCCCTTGTCCAGATAGCCCAGTAGCTGACATTCATCCGGGGTCAGCACCGTTTCTGCGGACTGGCTTTCTACGTGCTCCGCTTCTTTTAGCAGCCCTTGTGCCCTGAGCGCTTGCGGCAGGGTGAAGCTTTCTCTGAGCTGTAACAGCCTGACTGCAACAAACGAGAGGATCGAGACCATGCGCTCCAGATTATCCGGCTCCTCCATGCGTTGCCTCTCGGCTCCTGCTCCGGTTTTCCATGCCTTATGGAACTCCTCGATCCGCCAGCGATGGGTATAAATGTCGATGACGCGCA
>NZ_JBFOCN010000112.1:0-25178 GCF_040907815.1 Aeromonas sp. s6 | reverse complement strand
CCTCAGAGATCCCCTCATTTTTAGAGACTCAAATAATTCCAAGTGTGCGGGTATATAAGCGGTGTTGCTTCAGGTAGTAGATAAATTTATCCATCAACAAGACCGCATTGGCTTCTTTCATTTTAGGTAGCAACTGGTAATAGATGACCCCTTGCCGAAAGAACGAATAGGTTCGGCTCTTGCTGGTATTGACCTTGATCGTTCTCTCTAGACCGACACTGTCTCCAGCCTTACCCAGCAGCGTCAGCAAGACGATGGCCAGGGCACTGAATAAAAACAGTCGGTCGCGCCGGACCGGATTACTGATGTGCACATCTCCCATACCCATGCCGAATTTGTAATCTTTGATATCACGAAAACTGGTCTCGATACCCCAGCGCTGGCCGTATAGTTGCAACGCCTTGGCGGCGCTCAGGTCGGTCCGGTTACTGGCCAGAAACCACGCGTCTTTCATGCCACTCTTATGACAACAATAGACCCGTTCGACAGGCTGTCGCTGCCCAGTTATCTCCACCGCTTTGAGGGTTCGGGTGCGCCCGGTCGGCGTTAGCCAGTCCCGAGCTGGAACCTGCTCTACACCAGGGTAACCAACCAAAACATTTCCTTTAAATCTAATGAGATAAGCAAAGCCTAGCTCTTGCTCCAGGCGTTCGAACAGCTCCATGTAACCAAAGCCGCGGTCAGCTACTACCGTCACGAAGATACCCTCTGGCAACGTCTGCTTGAGCTTGGTGAGCAGCTCTTTCTCATGGGCATTGCGTTGCCCTTTGAGCAACGATTTCCGATGGGTTTTCCACAGCAGCGGAGTACTGCGACCGTGGTTGGTTTGCAGGCTGATAACCAAGGTACTGTGATCATCGGCATCGAATTCGGTCCAGTCCATGGAGACTACGATCTCGGTACGTTCACCGACCACATAGGGCACCCAATCGTCAAAGAGGCTCCAGACATTGAGCTTGGTGTTAGTGAGCAGGCGATCCACCTGTTTAACCGCATGTTTACGTTCGAGACCGTTGGCCAAGGAGAGGCCACTACCGATGGCGTGGATGGCCAGTGAACCTGACTCGATAACCCCGAGGGTAGCATTGGCGAGGGAAAGAACACGCTTGGCATGCATGTCCTGTCCAAATATATCGTCGATGTGGTTGAGGATTAGTTCGTGGTTAAACATGGGGATAGTCTGTTGGGTATTAGCTGGTCAAGGATGGCGATCATACCTCAGAAGCCGCGCCACGCCTCGCTCATATGAGGGGATGGTTAAGGGTAAACCCATCTCTGGCTTTGGTAATGGATTGGCTCATCGTTGTCTCGCTGTGTGGATCACCGCCTGAATTAAAAGGGTCGGAGTGTTCCGTGGATTAATCCAGCCCGACAAGATGATTTAGTGAAAATCGCCGTTGACCGCACACAACGCATTATTTAATTAAATAATCATCCATTTTGACAAATAAAAAATGCCGCCTCGAGGGCGGCATTTTTATCAAGGTTGAACTGAATCAAGCCTTGGCAATATCGTCCGGACCGATCTGGCCGATTTCGGCGACTTTCTTGTCAGCCAGCAGCCAGAGGGTGAACTTGTGCAGATCGGGGTGGTGGGCCAGGGCAACCAGGAAGGCGCCTCCAACTTCACGGTAACCCAGTTCATAGTTCTTCAGGGTGGTTGGGGGGACGCCCAGCAGATCGGCAAACTTGGGACGGCTCAGGCCTACCGCTTCGCGGATCTGACGGATCTTCTTGCCAACAGTTACGATATTTGAATTCATGTGTTCCATACTCCGTTCGGCGGATTGACTCCACCTTTATTTTTCGCGACGACTCGTAGTCAAGTGTATCAGTTTTGAACGGACTCGTTATGGTCGAGCCTCTATCTATAATCAGCGTCTTTCGACGACAACCCTTCACAAACCTCGGGGATGGTAATCGCTGCGTCGCCTCAGGTAAACAGTCTCGAAAAGAAACCTTTCTTGTTGCCCGGCCATCCCTCGTATAATTCGCCGGTTATTTTCAAGAGAGTCATCAACATGGCATTTCCCGGCATCATTTCCCGTCTTCATTCCGACCCGGACTCCCTCCCCCGTCAGCTCGCCCAGGGTCTGCAGACCCGGGCCGAAGCGTTCTGGTTGCCCATGGCCATGCAGGGGGACGCCACCACCGTGCTGGCGGCCCTCCCGGACAGCTGCAGCCTCTATCTTGAAGGCCAGGCGACGCTTCCCCTGCGCAGCCACGACGGCGTCGTGGCAGAAAACGGCACCCTGGCACTGGGCAATGGTCATACGATGACGCTGGCCAGGGAGAAAGGCGATGGCGGCATCGTGCCGGAAGAAAGCCTCGCCGAGATGGCCCAATGGCTGGAAGCGGGTCATCGGCACTTCATCTGCTCCACCGCCGTCCAGCCCGTGGCGCGGGCCATCCTCAACATCTGGCCTCTCGATCCCTACCTCGCCCGTCACTTCTTGCTCAGTTTCACACCCTTGCTGTGCGAAGCAACTGAGGCGGACTATCTTGCTGTCCTCTCGGTCAGGGCGGGTGACGCCACCCCGCGGCACGCTTGGGCTGAGGCTTATATGAAGCTTGAGAAGAAACTGCATCGCGCCTACTTGGATCACTAATAAATCCCAAGAAACAGCTAGTTATCCCTACGACACAATTTGCCCCATCCCTTATCTGTGAGCTTGATCATGTTTTGAAATGGGCATAAAGTGCGCCACGTCATCGGAATGACGTCGGCTGTTCGTGGCGGAGTATGCATTGTCGACAGTGCAACCCGCGCACTTGTGCACCCAGATATGTGCCTCCTGGATGGATCTAGGATCCCTGTTCGCACCAACGTCGTTGGTCGACAGAGCCAGCAGCTTACATAAATTACAAAGTGCGAAGCACGTGAACAACGTGCCATCTCAACGAGGATTATTTTATGATGAAAATGGCTCCTTCCCTGATCGCCATCGCTATGGCCACCATGGGTGCAACTGCAGCTCACGCCGCTGACGACATCTACTTCGGCGCCGGTGTTGGTGCAACTCACTTCAACGGTCTGAACAAGATCGAAGGCGTGAACGTTGGCGAAGAAGATGCGGCTGCTGCCAATGCCTTCGTTGGTTACAACTTCAACGAATACTTCGGTTCCGAGCTGGGCTACCAGTACACCGGCCGTGGCAACACCGACGGCAACCGTTACGAGAGCCAGGGTGCCACCCTGTCCGGTATCGCTCGTCTGCCGCTGGGCAACGATTTCTCCCTGTTCGGTGAAGCTGGCGCCTACTGGGGCCACACCGACGGTCTGGGCACCAGCGATACCAAAGTATCCCCGCTGGCCGGTGCCGGTGTGACCTACAAGGTCAACGACGCGCTGGATCTGCAAGCTCGCTACCGCTACATGTGGGACGTGGCTGACCTGCACGCCGACAACGTACGCTACAAGTCCAACCAGAGCGTTGCGACCCTGGAAGCCGTTTACCACCCGTTCCGTACTTCCTACGTAGCGCCTGCTCCGGCCCCGGTTGTTGAAGAAGCACCGGCCCCGGCTCCGCAAATCGTTGAGAAGAACTTCGCCCTGAACTCCGACGTGCTGTTCGCCTTTGGCAAAGACAGCCTGAAGGCCGAAGGCGTGCAAGCCCTGAACGCTCTGTACCAGCAAATCGTTGAGTTCCAGCCGAAAGACGGCAACGCCGTTGTTGTTGGTTACACCGACCGTATCGGTTCCGACGCTTACAACCAGAAGCTGTCTGAAGCTCGTGCCCGCACCGTTGCCAACTTCCTGGTCAGCAAGGGTATGGCTGCCAGCAAGGTTGCCATCGAAGGTCGCGGCGAAGCCAACCCGGTCACCGGCACCAAGTGTGACGGCGTCAAGGCCAAGGCTCAGCTGATCTCCTGCCTGGCTCCGGACCGTCGCGTAGAAGTTCGCGTATCCGGCGTACAAGAAGTTCAAAAGTAATCTGACTTCGCTCAGGTAACGTAAAAAAGGGGATGCCACGGCATCCCCTTTTGCTGTCTCTCTCCTCCCCCCAGCGACACTCTCTGTCTCACCTTTTCTCCCCTTTACCCCCGTATTGCGGCCCCGCGACACCGGTGTCGGCGCTGCATATCTGTGCAGAAACTTGATCACGCTGATTCAAAAGAATACAGTAGCAACGCTTGTAAGACATTGGATGAACTATTAAAAGTGCTCAGTGCCCGGTTAGTTGTCCATGGAGAAACAGCTTCATGAGAATCCAGGTTTCCATCCATTTTTTATTCAAGCCGTCCGTGATCCGCTCACGGTGTCGCACATGAAGTGTCATCTGCGACCGGTATAACAAAGAGTGCGCAGTACGCCCATAGCACGGCAACTCAACGAGGATAAAACGATGAAAATGAAAATGGCACCAACCCTGATTGCTCTGGCCATTGCAGCCATGGGAACCACCACCGCTCAGGCGGCCGACGACTGGTACACGGGTATGGGTGCAGGTTGGGCCTATGGCCACGACCTGGATACCTTCGGCCAGGATGCTGACAAGGACGCCACCGCGCTCTCCCTGTTCGGCGGTTACAACTTCACCGAGAACTTTGCCGCCGAGCTCGGCTATCTCTATGCCGGCAAGGCTGGCGTCGATGGCGTCGACTTCAAGACCCAGGGTGCCACCCTGTCCGGTATCGCACGCCTGCCCATGAATGACATCTTCTCCGTCTTCGCCGAAGGGGGTGCCTACTTCAACCACGTCAACGGCAACGGCCAGAGCGACAACGGGACCTCGCCGCTGGCGGGTCTGGGTCTGACTGCCAAGCTCTCCGACCTTATCGACCTGCAGGCCCGCTACCGCTACATGTGGGATCTGGGTGACGATCAGAAAACCTGGAAAACCGACATGAGCGTCGCCACCCTGGAACTGGTGATGCACCCGAACCGCACCACCTATGTGGCACCGGCCCCGGCACCGGCTCCCGAGCCGGTTCCCGAACCCGTCATGGTCGACAAGAACTTCTCCCTGAGCTCGGACGTGCTGTTTGCCTTCGGCAAATCCACCCTGAAGCCGGAAGGGGCTGCTGCGCTCAACACCCTGTATCAGCAGATCGTCGACGTCCAGCCGAAAGATGGCAGCGCCGTGGTGGTGGGTTACACCGACCGCATCGGCTCCGATGCCTACAACCTGAAGCTGTCTGAAGCCCGTGCCCGCACCGTGGCCGACTTCCTGGTTGGCAAGGGTCTGCCGGCTGGCAAGGTATCCATCGAAGGTCGTGGTGAAGCCAACCCGGTCACCGGTACCCAGTGTGACGGCATCAAGGCCAAGGCTCAGCTGATCGCCTGCCTGGCACCGGATCGCCGCGTCGAAGTGCGCGTCACCGGCGTACAGGAAGTGCAGCAATAAGAGGTTGACCACCTGTTGCAAAAAGGGGCCATTCCGGCCCCTTTTTTAATGCCCGCACGGCACCACCAACGCGGGCTGCCCACCTGCCTGCCCCACCGATTCTCCATACAGATGCGTCACTTAAATGGTTAAAGCGCTCACATCGCCTATACATAATGTTGGCTATACATAGCAAAGGGCTGGGAGCCCTATAACACCCAACATCGACGAGGATACGCGATGAACATAAGACTGAAACCTGTGTGGATTGCATTGGCACTGGCGACGAGTGCCGCCCAGGCGGCACCTGTTCACGACTGGTATGTGGGGGCTGGGGGTGGCTGGGCCTTTGCCCATGACATCGATGATTTCAGCCAGGACGTCGGCAAGGACGCAACCGCCATCAACGCCTTTGTCGGCTACAACTACAACGAGAATCTGGGGGCAGAGCTCGGCTACCTCTCCACCGGTGACTGGGATATTGCCGGCCAGGACTTCAACAGCAAAGGGGCCACCCTGTCGGTCATTGGCCGCTTGCCGCTGGGGGACATCTTCTCTGTCTTTGCCGAAGGGGGCGGTTATCTCTATCACGTCGACTCCGTCAACGGGGGGGATGACAATCTGGCTCCCCTGGCGGGTCTGGGACTGACCGCCAGACTGAGCGACTGGGTAGACATCCAGACCCGCTACCGCTACATGGTGCGAGTCGGGGACGATCCTGACAACGACAAGGTGGGCAGCGGTACCAAACGCTGGGTCAGCGACATCAGTACCGCCACCATCGAGCTGGTGCTTCACCCCAATCGCACCGTCGCCGCAGTGCCGGTGGCCGCGCCTCTGGTCGTGGCATCGCCGCCCCCGGCTCCCGAGCCGGTGGATCAGACCTTCAACCTGAGTTCGGATGTGCTGTTTGCCTTTGGCAAGGCGGAGCTCAAACCGGAGGGGATGCAGGCACTCGACGCCCTCTACCAGCAGATCGTCGACGTCAAACCCAAGGATGGCAACGCCATGGTGATGGGCTACACCGACCGCATCGGCTCGGATGCCAACAACCAGGCACTGTCGGAGGCCCGTGCAAGCACGGTCGCCAACTTCCTGATTGGCAAGGGGCTGCCCGCAGACAAGGTGAGCATTCAGGGCAACGGCGAGAGCAACCCGGTCACCGGCACCCAGTGTGATGCCATCAAGGCCAGGGCTGCCCTCATCGACTGCCTGGCCCCGGATCGCCGGGTCGAAATCCGGGTCACCGGTGTCAGCAATCCCGCCGAGCCCGCCCCCGCCGAGCAACCGGCACAATAACCTCCTCTTCCTTCACAGCCGTGCACAAAAAAGGGATGCCGAGGCATCCCTTCTGCATGTCTGTCCCCTTGGGATCAGAAGGAAGTACGACGATAGCGGCGGTACTCGGGGCGCCAGAAGTTCGCCTCGATGGCCTGATCGATCACATCATCGGGGGTCTGCACCGCCTTGCCCTGCAACATGGCGGTCTTGGCCACCATCTTGGCGATGTAGCGGGAGACCTGATGGATGTCCGCCAGATCCGGCAGCAAGGAGCCCTCTTCCCCCTTCACCAGGGGTGAACAATCCGCCAGGGCACGGCTGGCCGACATCAGCATGGCATCGGTCACCCGGTTGGCACCGGAGGCGATCACCCCAAGGCCGATCCCCGGGAAGATGAAGGAGTTGTTGCACTGGGCGATGACGTAGCGCTTGCCCTTGTACTCCACCGGTGCGAACGGGCTGCCGGTGGCGACCAGCACCTGGCCGTCGGTCCAGCGAATGAGATCCGCCGGGGTGGCTTCCACCCGGGAAGTGGGGTTGGAGAGCGGGAAGATGATGGGACGGGCACAGTGCTTGTGCATGGTCTTGACCACCTCTTCGGTAAACAGACCCGGCTGGCCGGAGACCCCGATCAGGATGTCCGGGCGACCGTGTTCCATCACCTCCAGCAGGGAGATGTTGTCCCCCACCGGCCACTCCTTGATCCGCTCGACCGGCTGGGAGAGCTTGCGCTGGAAGTCGAGCTGGTTGGGGATCTTGTCTGTGATGAGACCGAATCGGTCCACCATGAAGACCCGGCCCCGCGCCTCGGCGTCGGTCAGCCCTTCGGCCTTCATCTGCGCCACGATCTGCTCGGCGATGCCGCACCCGGCACTGCCCGCCCCGAGGAAGGCGACCCGCTTCTCGGAGAGTTTGGCACCGGAGGCCTTGCAGGCGGCGATGAGGCTGCCCAGGGTCACCGCGGCGGTCCCCTGAATGTCATCGTTGAAGCAGCACAGCTCATCCTTGTAGCGGTTGAGCAGTGGGGTGGCATTGCCCTGGGCGAAATCCTCGAACTGCAGCAGGATGTCCGGCCAGCGGCGCTTGACCGCCTGGATGAAGGCATCGACGAACTCGTCGTACTCTTCGCCGGAGATGCGCGGATGGCGCCAACCCATGTAGAAGGGGTCGTTCAGCAGCTGCTGGTTGTTGGTGCCCACATCCAGCACCACCGGCAGGCAGTAGGCCGGGGAGATGCCGCCACAGGCGGTGTAGAGGGAGAGCTTGCCGATGGGAATGCCCATGCCGCCGATGCCCTGATCCCCGAGGCCCAGGATGCGTTCGCCGTCGGTGACCACGATCACCTTGACGTTCTGCTTGGTGGCGTTTTGCAGCATGTCATCGATCCTGTCCTTGTCCGGATAGGAGATGAAGAGGCCCCGGGCACGACGATAGATGTTGGAGAACTCCTCGCACGCCTTGCCGACCGTCGGGGTGTAGATGACCGGCAGCATTTCGGTAAGGTGGTTGTTCAGCAGGCGGTAGAAGAGCGTTTCGTTGGTATCCTGGATGTTGCGCAAATAGATGTGCTTGTCCATGTCGTTGCCAAACGCCATGAACTGGCGATAGGCACGCTCTGCCTGCTCTTCGATGGTTTCGATGTTCTGGGGCAGCAGACCTTCCAGATTGAAGCTGCTGCGTTCTTCGCTGGTGAAGGCGCTGCCCTTGTTGAGCAACGGCGTCTCCAGCAGGGCTGGACCTGCGTAGGGAATGTAGAGGGGACGTTTCTGATTATTATCTTCAAACATGGATCTGTACCTTGACTGTGTGGCCCGTCGATCCTATGGGCTTGAGCCAACAATTTCAAAGGGTTTGCACCTCCCTTGCGAAAGGTTTGCGACCCAGTCGACGAAAGGCCCCCGGAGTCTGACCCGTCAGACGCCGAAAACGGTTGGCAAAGTTGGCGCCGTCGCTGTATCCGACCCGGGCCGCCAGCTCGGCCAGCGGCCAGTTGGTGTAGAGCAGCAACTGGCGCGCCTTGTTCATGCGAAGTCCGGTGAGCCAGGCCATGGGGCCCATGCCGAACACCTGCTGGCAGAGCCGGTGCAGATGGGGCACCGAGCAGGCCATCTGGTCGGCCAGCAGGGCCACGCTCCAGGGCTCGTCCAGACGTGCCTCCACCCGCCGAAACAGCGCCTGTAGCCGCAACTCCGGCGTGCCGCGCACCTCCCCCTGCAGGGTGCGCTCCAGGAGCGCCAGCAGCAGGCTCAGCAGCTGAGGCTGGAGTGGCGAACGTATTCCCTCCCCCTGCATCAGGCTGAGCAGATGGTAGAGCTGCTCCCCCTCCTCCCCCTGCCAGATGCGATGGCCAAGCCGGTGCAGATGCTGCCAGCGCGGCACGTCGTCCAGCAGAATCCAGCTGGTATGCCAGGCTTCCCCCACCAGCCTGAGGCCCCCCGGCACGGCGGCCGGGAGAAAGACCAGGGCTCCCGCCGGGATGGGCTGCTCCCCGCCATCGGTGAGCAGGGCGCCCCCCTCGTCATGGCTCACCATCAGGATGTGAAACTCCGGTCGGTTGCGGCGGATAAGGTAGTGCTCCCGTATCGTCGAGAGGCCGGTCAGGAAGACGCCCGCCTCCCCAAGCAGGGGCAGCCCTTCGCGTCCCAGCATCCGCTCTTCGCAGGCCGGGGCGATTTCCAGACACTCGTTGATAAATGGCATAGCACCTCAACAGGATAGTTTTGCACAAGAAAGCCGAGAGGGGCTCACAGTGAAGCCTCCCGATATCACCCCTATCATACCCACGACAAACCTTGATTTTTACCAACCCGGTTAACATAAATGAATTATTGGCAAGCGATTTTAAAACAAACCACCGATCGCGAGTTCATGACGCGACTGTGGCGACTGGCCCTGCCGGTTTCGCTGCAATCCATGATGTTCTCCCTGCTCGGCCTCATCGACATCATGATGGTGAGCCAGCTCGGCACCACGGCTGTGGCGGCGGTCGGCTTGGGCAACCGGGTCTTCTTCTTCAATCTGCTGGTGATAGCGGGGCTCTCGGGCGGGGTCTCGGTGTTGGCGGCACAATATTTCGGCCGTGGCGAGATGGCCGGGGTGCGCCGCTCCCTGGCCCTGGCCCTGGTGGGCGCCCTGGCGGTGAGCCTGCCCTTTGCCCTCGTCTATGTGTTCTCACCGGGCAGCGTGCTCGGGTTTGCCAGCCAGGAGCCCGCGCTGCGCGAGCTGGCCGACGAGTTCCTGATGATCACCGGCGCCACCATCCTCTGCACCGCCGTGGTGGTGCCCCTGGAGTCGGCCCTGCGCTCGGTGGGCAATGCCGCGGCGCCGACCCGTATCGGCATCATCGCCATCATCGCCAACGTCATCCTCAACTATGCCCTCATCTTCGGCCATTTCGGCGCCGAGGCCATGGGAGTAGCCGGTTCCGCCTGGGGCACCACCCTGTCGCGCCTGCTACAGACCGCGCTGCTGCTTGCCTATGTGTGGCGTACCGAGCCCCGTCTCATCCCGCGCAAGCAAGACTGGCTCGCCGCCTTCAGGCGCAAGGAGGTGGTGCGCTTCACCCTGATCGCCCTGCCGCTGTTGCTGCACGACGGGCTCTGGGCCTTCGGCATGCTGCTCTACGGCTTCCTCTACGCGCACCTTGGCACCGACGCCCTGGCCATCATGACCACCCTCGGCACGCTGGAGAGCATCCTCATCTCCCTCTTCTTCGGGCTGGCGGTGGCCTGCTCCACCCTGCTCGGTCACCGGCTCGGGGCAGAAGAGTATGACGAGGCCTGGCAGCACTCCCAGCTCTTCCTGCTGCTCGCCCCAGTCGGCGCCCTGCTGGTGGGGACCGCCGTCTGGCTGATGCAGGGCAGCCTGCTGCAATGGGTCGGCAACCTGCCGGGCGAGCTGATGACTGAGGCCGGCCAGGTGCTCGCCATCATGTGTCTGGGCATGCTGCTCAAGGTGTTCAACATGGTGGGGATCGTCGGGGTGCTGCGCTCGGGGGGGGACGTCAACTACAGCATCTTCATCGACATCGTCGGCATGTGGTGCATCGGCCTGCCGCTGGCCTGGGTGGCGGTCAGCCTGCTGGGCTGGCCCCTCTCCTGGGTGGTGGCCGTGGTCCTGCTGGAGGAGCTCTCCAAGGTGCTGCTGGTGCAGCGCCGCATTCGCCAGCGGCGCTGGCTGCGCAATCTGGTGTTGGGATAAGGGAAGAGCGCAAAGCGGGAAAATGCGGGGTCATATCAATGACAGAAAATCCCGCTTTGCAGTATGCTGGCCCCCTCTTCAATCAGAGGCGGGGTGCGCCGGCCATGCCGACCCTTGTGCCCCTGCCCAGTAGTCGTTTAAGGAGACGAGCATGCAACCACAAAAAGAGCGGATCACCGAGACTGCCCTGCTGGAGATGGCCAACAAGATCATTCGTGAACACGAGGACTTCATCCACGGCATGCGCGCCGACTCGGTGGAGCAGAAGGGGGACATACTGGTGTTCAAGGGGGAGTTCTTCCTGGCAGAGGACGGCACCCCGACCGGCAAGACCATGGCGGTGTTCAACATGTTCAAGCTGCTGGCCCAGCAGCTCTCCGGCAAATACACCCTGGCCTGACGCCTGCCCCGTCATCACCGGATGCCGCCCTCAGGCGGCATCCGTTTTTGTGCGCCCTGCATCGCCTGCGGGTTTGTCGGCCTCGGCCACCACGCAGTTGCGACCCGCCATCTTGGCCATGTAGAGGCACTCGTCCGCCCGGTTGAGCAGATCCTCCACCCCCTCGCCACGCTGGGCCAGGGTCAGACCGATGCTCACCGTCACCTCCAGCAGTTCGTCGGAGGTGGGGCTTTTCACCAACCTCGCCTCTACCGCGACCCGCAGCCGCTCCGCCACCCGCTTGGCTTGTGCCAGATCCGTGCAACCGGGCAACAGGATGGCAAACTCCTCCCCGCCGTAACGCCCGAGCACCATGCCGGGCTCCAGTTGTTCCGACAGGGTGGCCGCCACCTCCTTGAGCACCGCATCCCCCGCCAGATGGCCGAAGGTGTCGTTGATGCGCTTGAAGCGGTCCAGATCCAGCAGCAGCACCGCGAAGGGAGCCTGTTTGCGGATCATGGCGGCCCTCGCCTTCTCGAGCTGCTTCATCAGCAGGCGGCGGTTCATCATGCCGGTCAGCTCGTCCGTGGTGGATTCCCGATAGAGTTGCAGCAGCATGTTGAGCTGGCCGCACTGCACCCAGGCGCTGGCGATGGCAAAGAGCCCCAGCAGCCAGACCTGGTTGAGGGTCTGCACGCTCCAAAGAGGCTGGCCCACCAGCAACCAGTTGCCCGCCAGCATGGTGGCCAGGATCCCCCCCGCCAGTTGCAGGCTGAGGGAGAGGGGAATGGGGAAGATGGCGAACAGGCTGATGAGCAGATAGGGGAAGGCCATGTAGCCCGCCTGCATCTCCTGATCCGCGCCGAAGCTGTGCAGGCAGATGAGGGAGAAGAGCATCATCACCGCCATCAGGTAGCCCAGCGCCAGCTTCATGCGCTCGCGCTTGAAGTGGATGAGATAGGAGAGGGGGATGAGGGGCGAGAGGGCCAGCAGGCAGAAGATCCTGACCTGGAACAGCGCCTCGAACTGGATGGCTGGCAGGGTCAGCCAGTCCACCAGGGCCCAGCTCGGGAGCCCCGCCATCAGCAGACAGGTGAGCAGCCGCAGCCGCACCGTCATGAAGCCCATCCGGGTCAGGGTAAAATCTTCGGAGTGGGCGCGGGCACTCCAGAACTCCGACAGCTTCAGCATCCAGAGTCTCCATCTTCGAACCGAGGGCTCATTCTACACCGTCCCCATCCTGATGCATCAGCCTCCCTCCCCTTTGTGAGGGATCGGTCTCACACAAACCGGCGGATCTTAATCGCCACAGGAAAACGTTTCAACCCATCAGGAAATAAACGAGTTTGCGCTCAATTAGCGCTGGAAAGCGCGATGCCAATCACTAAAATAGCGCCCAATTTTCTCCCCTCCCCCCACACATTCGAGGTATTTATGGAACAGGCTGCCGCCCCAAGCGCCATCCGAGAGGCCCATCCCCCCAGGCGAGCCCACAGCGAACTGGTCTACGGCATCGAGGATGTCCCCCCCCTGCCCCAGACCCTGTTCGCCGCCCTGCAGCATATGCTCGCCATGTTTGTCGCCATCATCACCCCGCCCCTCATCATCGCCAACGCCCTCGGCCTCCCCGCCGATGACACCCGCTACATCGTCTCCATGTCCCTGGTCATGTCCGGCATCGCCTCCTTCATCCAGACCCGCCGTTTCGGCCCCCTCGGTTCCGGCCTGCTCTCGGTACAGGGCACCAGCTTCAACTTCCTCGGTCCCATCATCGCCTCCGGCCTCGCCCTCAAGCAGGCCGCCATGCCCACCGACGATCTGCTGGGCACCCTGTTCGGCACCATGCTGGCAGCGGCCCTCACCATCGTCGTCATGAGCCGCTTCCTGCACCTGGTCAAACGGATCATCACCCCGCTGGTGACCGGCATCGTGGTATTGCTCATCGGCCTGACCCTCATCAAGGTAGGGCTCATCAGCATGGGGGGCGGCTACGGCGCCCTGGCGGACGGCAGCTTCGCCAGTCACACCAACCTCTTTCTCTCCCTGCTGGTGCTCGGCCTCATCGTGCTGATGCAGCGCAGTCGCAACCCCTGGCTGCGCCTCTCCGCCATCATGATCGCCATGCTGGCGGGCTATGCGGTGGCACTGCTGCTGGGCAAGGTGGCTGCTCCCACCTTCGACGGCCCCCTGATGATGGTCCCTGTTCCGCTGCACTACGGGCTCGGCTTTGACTGGCAGCTGTTCGTGCCGCTCGCCATCATCTTCGTGGTGACGGCGCTGGAAGCCATCGGCGACATGACCGCCACCTCCGACATCTCCGGCGAGCCGCTGGAAGGGCCGGTCTACATGGCGCGGATCAAGGGGGGCGTGCTGGCCGATGGCGCCAACTCCATGCTGGCGGCGGTCTTCTCCACCTTCCCCATGTCCACCTTCGCCCAGAACAACGGCGTCATCCAGCTGACCGGGGTGGCCAGCCGCCATGTCGGCCTCTTCATCGCCGCCATGCTGGCCCTGCTCGGCCTGTTCCCGGCGGTGGCGAGCCTGGTGCAACAAATACCTGAACCCGTGCTCGGCGGCGCCACCATCGTCATGTTCGGCACCATCGCCGCCGCCGGGGTGCGCATCATCTCCCGGGAGGAGCTGGACCGCCGCGCCCTGATGATCCTGGCGGTGTCGCTCGCCATGGGTCTCGGAGTGGCCCAGGTGCCCGAGGTGCTGCAACACCTGCCGGAGCTGGCCAGGAGCGTGCTCTCCTACGGCGTCGCCACCGGCGGCCTCACCGCCATCCTGCTCAATCTGCTGCTGCCCAGGCGCGCCGCCGCACAGGCCTGACACTCCGCCATCCTTGCACCAAAGCCCCGCCATGCGGGGCTTTACCTTGTTTGCCCCCGCGCGTACTGTGCTTGGCAGCCTCTGCCAAAGGATGCCTTTCATGCCTTATACCCTGCTGCCCTCGCCGCCCGCCCACCAGACACCCGACCAGATCCTGGCCGAGGAGCAGCGCTGGCTGCGGGAGTGCGCCGGTGACGGCGAGCCCAGGGCCCTCCTCTGGCAGGGCCCCCAATGCCTCATCGTCACCCGCAAGGACACCCGTTTGCCCCGCTACCAGGCCGCCTGCGAGCAGCTGGCCGCCGAGGACTGGCCGGTGTTCGTGCGCGACAGCGGCGGCACCGCCGTGCCCCACGGCGCCGGCATCCTCAACCTCTCCCTCATGCTGCCCCGCACCACCACGGATCTGGCCCACTACTACCGGCTGCTGGGGGCGCCCCTGCTCGCCCTGCTGGAGGAACACGGTCTTGCGGGCAGCTACGACTTCGTGCCCGGCTCGTTTTGCGACGGCCAGTACAACCTGGTGATCGGGGGGCGCAAGGTGACCGGCACCGCCCAGCGCTGGCTGGCGCCGGGCCGGGATCACGACGGCGCCGTGCTGGCCCAGGCCATGCTGCTGGTGGCGGGGGATGTGGACGAGGGCACCCGGATGGCGAGCCGCTTCTACGAACTGGCCGGGGGCGAGCTGCGCTTTGCTCCGGGCACCTCCACCACCCTGGCCCACGCCATTGGCTGGCAGGGGGATGAGGCGGCCCTGGTGAGCCGGGTGAGCAGGGCGCTGGCGCAGCGGCTCACCGGAGATATTCCCTCCCCCTGACCCCCCTGGGGGCAACAAGCGCCGCCATTCATTGCGTAAAATGCAAAAAAGCCACGATGAGCGTCGTGGCTTTTGCGTATTTCGCACAGATATTGTCAGAGGAGCCGGGATCAAGCCCCGGGTTTTGCCATCCCAGCCCGGATCCCGGTTGACACCATGGACAGGAGCCCGGTGACAGGACTTCCCGCAGGCCCGCTTCTCATCAGGCCGTCTGCGGCTCGGGCTCGGACTCCGTATCCCGGTCCCGGCTGAAGTAGGCGCGGGTCTCGGCAATCACCACGTGGCGCAGGCCGATGAGGCCGATGAGGTTGGGCACCGCCATCAGGCCGTTGACGATGTCGGCCAAGAGCCAGATCAGGTCCAGATGGAGGAAGGCACCGCTCGCCACCAGCACCAGATAGATGAGGCGGTAGGGTTTGATCGCCTTCACCCCGAACAGGTACTCGGTGCAGCGCTCGCCGTAGTAGTTCCAGCCAAGGATGGTGGTAAAGGCGAAGAACAAGAGGCCGATGCTCACCAGATACTGGCCCACATGGGCATCCAGCCCCTGGGCAAAGGCCAGACTGGTCATGGCCGCACCGCTTGCATCGCCGCTCCACACCCCGGTCACCACCAGCGTCAGGCCGGTCATGGTGCAGATGATGATGGTGTCGATGAAGGTACCGGTCATGGAGACCAGCCCCTGCTCCACGCAGGAATCGGTCTTGGCCGCCGCCGCCGCGATGGGGGCCGAACCCAGGCCCGACTCGTTGGAGAAGACCCCGCGCGCCACCCCGGACTGGATCGCCAGCATAATGCCGGCGCCGACGAAACCGCCGGTGGCCGCATGGCCGGTGAAGGCGCTCCCGATCACCAGCATGACCGCATCGGGCAGGGCGCCTGCATTGTTCACCAGCACCCCGGCACAGGCGACGATGTAGAAGATGGCCATGAAGGGCACCACCTTGCTCGACACACTGGAGATGGACTGGATACCCCCCAGGGTCACCAGCGCCACGATCAGGGTCAGCACCACGGCGGTCACTTCACGGGGTACCGAGAAGGAGAGGCTCATGGCATCACTGATGGCGTTGACCTGGGGGAAGGTACCGATGCCGAAGAAGGCGACGCCGATGCCGAACAGGGCAAACAGCTTGGCGAGCGGCCTGGAGCCGAGCCCCTTCTCCAGATAGTACATGGGGCCACCCGCCATCTGGCCGTTGGCGTCCTGCTGGCGATATTTCACCGCCAGCAGGCACTCGGCGTACTTGGTGGCCATGCCGAACAGGGCGGCCATCCACATCCAGAACAGGGCGCCCGGGCCGCCGAGCTTGATGGCGGTGGCGACCCCGACGATGTTGCCGGTGCCGATGGTGGCGGAGAGGGCGGTGCACAGGGCACCAAAGCTGGAGACATCCCCTTGCTTGCCCTGCCCCTGATCGCGGCCAAAGACCAGCTTGAGGGCCAGCGGCAAACGCACGATCTGAAGCAGACCCAATCGCCAGGTGAGATTGATACCGGTCCCGACCAGCAGGATCAGCAGGGGGGGACCCCAGATAAAGCTATCGATGGCGGCGAGCGCCGATTGAATTGATGACATGCATCCTCCTTAAAAAACAACGATTAAGGAGGAGAAGGATGATCTTCCCATAGGTGTCGCGATCGGCCAGAGGCGATCGGATGCGGGCCAAGCCCAGGTACAACCATCCCATCCCCTCTGTCCTTTTGCCTGAGAGTTTCCGGCGCCAGATTGCGATGCAATCACGGTACCTTGCTCCTTCGGCGCCCGATTCAACGGGTCTCTCCAGAGTATCGTCCAGTAGCAGTCCACACCGGTTGCCCGGTACCTGAAAGATTCACTTCTTCGGTGGATGGTTGCCCATCGCTCTCCTGCTACCTTCATCCGAACTAGTTTGGATTAGGAAGCGGGCATGGTAATCCAAAAAATGTGAGCTGTCTCGCACTCCCTGGCCCCGGCGCCCCCTTTTTACCTGGCCTCAACCCCCAGGCCTGATGTTATTAGTTCGTTAACTATCAACAGCTTATCAAGCTCCCTTCGGAGGTGCTCCCCATCACGGCCCTGATCGCTCCCCGTATCAAGAGCCTGTTTCGTCTCGACCAGAAAAACTTGCCGACATATCCAATCAAAATGCTTGCACACAAACTCAATAAGCCGATAATCCCGCGCATAACTAAGCACTTTGCAAGGGAGTTATGCAATGTGCCTAGTGGGTCCCTCCGGACCGCTCGCCTGAGCCGGCCGTCGCCGGTTCAATCGCATATGGCTTGGGCATATCACGCCCCCTAAGGACTATCAAAAGAGAATGAACGAGACCCTGGTCGCACAAGATTACCGTCAGTTGGTTGAACAATTCGGCTCCCCCCTGCTGCTGCTCGACAAGGCAGCCGTCCGCAAACAGTATCGGGCCCTGGCGGCCGCCCTGCCCGATGTGCGCTTGCATTATGCACTCAAGCCCCTGCCCCACGAGGCGGTGGTCTCTGTCTTGAAGGAAGAGGGGGCCTGTTTCGATCTGGCCACCAATGGCGAAGTGGATCTGGTGCGCAGTCAGGGTGTCCGCCCGGGACGCTGCATCCATACCCATCCCATCAAGCGTGACAGCGACATCCGTTATGCCCTGGAATTCGGCTGCACCGTGTTTGTCTATGACAACCCGCTGGAGCTGGAAAAGTTCCTGCCCTACAAGGATGAAGTGAAACTGCTGCTGCGGGTCAGCTTCCCGAACCCCGAGACCAAGGTCGATCTTTCCAAGAAGTTCGGCTGCACCCCGGAGCAGGCATTGCCGTTGCTGCAACTGGCCCAGGCCAAGGGGATCAAGGTGATGGGGCTGTCGTTCCACGTCGGCTCCCAGGTGCCCCACGCCCGTCGCCACGTGCAGGCCATCGACGCCTGCCGCGAGATCATGGAGCAGGCCTGGGAGCTAGGGCTCAAGCCCTGGGTGCTGGACATCGGTGGCGGCTTCCCGGTGGACTATGACGGCGGCGAGTTCGACATCGACGGTTTCTGCGCCCCGATCCGCGAGGCCCTGGCCAAGCTGCCCGCCACGGTACAGAAGATTGCCGAGCCGGGCCGCTTCATCAGCGCGCCGGCCATGACCTCGGTCTCCAGCGTGATGGGCAAGGCCCACCGCGGCGACAAGATCTGGTACTACCTGGATGACGGTCTCTACGGCAGCTACAACGGCCAGCTCTACGACCACGTTACCTACCCGGTGAGCACGCCCTATGCCAACGGCGAACTGCACAATGCGGTGCTCTCCGGCCCCACCTGCGACAGCGTGGACGTCATCCGCGACAGCATCATGCTGCCGGATCTCGAGATCGGCGAGCTGGTGGTGGGTCGGGTGATGGGGGCCTACACCTGGGCCTCTGCCTCCACCTTCAACTTCTTCCCCAAGGCGAGCATCCTGATCCTGGACAGCGCCCAGAAGCAGAAGCTGGTTGCCGTGGCCTGAGACCAGGACCCGCGCACAAAAAAGAGGGGACGCCGCGGCGTCCCCTCTTTCATTTCATCACCAGACTAGATGAACTGGCTCGTCAGCAGCCAGCCGGTGTAGGCGACGAAGCAGGCGAGCAGCACGCCCCCCTCCAGCCGGTTGATGCGCCCCTGCCCCTTGCGGCCCAGACACATCACCAGCAGCAACAGGGTCAGCCCCATCATGATGCTCCAGTCGCGGGAAAGCACTTCGGGCGCCACCTCGAGCGGGTGGATGCCGGCGGCGATGCCCACCACGGCCAGGGTGTTGAACAGGTTGGAACCCAGCACGTTGCCAAGGGCCAGATCGTGCTCGTTCTTGCGGATGGCGATGAGGGACGATGCCAGCTCCGGCAGGGAGGTCCCCACCGCGACTATGGTCAGGCCAATCACCAGATCGCTGATGCCAAAACCCTGGGCGATGGTCACCGCCCCCCACACCAGCAGACGGGAAGCCCCGATCAGCAGCACCAGGCCGACGATGAGCCAGAGGATGGCGCTCTTGAGAGACATGCCCTCGGAGACGATGTCCTCCTCGGTATCTGTATCCAGCGCATCCCCCTTGCCGTTCATGCCGGCCCAGATGGACCAGCCCATCAGCACTGCGAACACGGCCCCCAGAATGGCGGCGTCCATACGGCCCAGATGGCCGTCGATGAGCAGGGCGCCGGAGAGCAGGGTGATGCCGAGCAGGATGGGGATCTCCTTGCGCACCACCTGGGAGGCGACGGCGATGGGGCTGATCAGGGCGGTCAGACCCAGGATCAGGGCAATATTGGTGATGTTGGAGCCATAGGCATTGCCGAGCGCGAGCCCGGGATTGCCCTGGGAGGCCGCCAGCGCGGAGACCACCATCTCGGGGGCCGAGGTACCAAAACCGATGATCACCATGCCGATCAGCAGCGGCGGCATACCGGCGTAACGGGCGGTGGCGGCGGCGCCGTCCACGAACTTGTCGGCACTCCAGACCAGCAACGCCAGTCCGGCAATCAGGGCAACAAAAGCCAGGGTCATATTGTTCTATCTCATCCACGGCAAACACGAGAGCCAGGCAAGTTGCCTGGCTCCATCCAAACGCGGCCTCAGTGTAACGGGGCCGCTTGCTATTTCAAGGTGTAATCAAACACCGATTAATCTTTCACAGCGCCGCCAGCAGGCTCTGGGCATCCGATACCTCGAACTTGCCTGGCGCCTCCACGAAGAGCCGCTCCACCACACCATCGTTGGCGATGAGGGCAAAACGCTGGGCCCGCACGCCGCCGAAGGCGCCGGTCTCCTTGGCCAGACCCAGTGCCCGGGTCCAGCTGCCGTCACCGTCCGCCAGCATGGTGATGTCAGCGGCGTTCTGTGCCTCCTGCCACGCCTTCATCACGAAGGCGTCGTTGACCGACAGACAGCACAGTTCCACCCCCTTGGCCTTGAACTGATCGGCCAGGACCACGTAGCCCGGCAGGTGGGCGTTGGAGCAGGTGGGGGTGAAGGCGCCGGGCACCGCAAATAGCACCACCCGCTTGCCGGCAAACAGGGCCTGGGTATCCTTCACCTGCTTGCCCTCGGCGGTGATAAAGGTAAATTCCCCTGCGGGCAGGGATTGACCGACCGTGATCATGATGACGCATCCTTCTGTGGTTCAAAGAGGCCCAGTCTACCCCATTCCACCAGAAGGCGAAGGGGTCCATCGAGCAGCAACAACGCGATCGGGGGCGAACGCCTGTCGCCCCTATTTCTGGCCTG
This sequence comes from Aeromonas sp. s6, assembly GCF_040907815.1. Classification (NCBI taxonomy): domain Bacteria; kingdom Pseudomonadati; phylum Pseudomonadota; class Gammaproteobacteria; order Aeromonadales; family Aeromonadaceae; genus Aeromonas; species Aeromonas sp. s6. The sequence continues at coordinate 5,139 of NZ_JBFOCN010000112.1, read as the reverse complement.
ATGGCAGGCGCCTTGCCTGCCAGGTGGCGATGGCGAGCAGGGAGTCAGGCGTGAACTCGTCCGCCCGATCGGCTATCTCGCCCAGGCTCATCCAGTGCACCTCGCTCACCTCTTCGGCCTGCAGTTGCAGCGGCCCCTGATAGTGACAGCTGAACAGGCCGCCCCAGACCCGGTAGCGGCTGCCCCTCGCCTCCCCTTCGGCATAGAAGGTGCCGTAATCCTGCAGGGGCACGTCGCGGATCCCCAGCTCCTCGGCCAGCTCCCGCCGGGCGGAAAGGGCCATGGCCTCCCCCGTGGTCACCACGCCACCGGCGCAGGCATCCAGCATGCCGGGGCAAAAATCCTTGCTCGGGGTGCGCCGCTGCACCAGGATGCGCTCACCCTCATCCAGCACCAGGATGTAGCTGGCACGATGGCGCAGGTTTTCCTGACGCACCCTGGCGCGCTCAGCCACCCCGATCACCCTGTCCTGCTCGTCTACTATGTCCACCCACTCCACGTGCGGCACCTTTGTCATGTCTGCAATGGCCGCAGTATATCGGGCCCCGGACCCGGACTCTCACTACTTTTTCAACGCCGGGGCTGCACGCCAGCCGATCACAAGACAGATTCATACAAATCTTTATCAAGTGTCACATCAGTGTCACGGTCCGTCGGCATAGTGTGCCCTGTCCAAACAACAGGGTCTCTTGCCATGAAGGTGTTCAAGCAGTGGTCTCCCCGTCGAATTGCTCGATATATCAAGAGCTTCCATCATGGAAGTTTCATGGTTGAAGCACTGGGGCGGTTTGAGTTTCAAGGGGGGATCATCGATGTGAAGCCGTTGAGCTGTCATCAGGCGCTGAGCCTGGCCCGGCAGATCAACCTGGCCGTGCGCGATCTGCGCACCACCACCCTGTTGCCGGGCTGACATACTCCTTTCTGTCTGTCGTCGACTTCCATGTACACATTTGCCCGCCGCTCATTCGAGCGTGCGGGCTGTTTTTCTGAAGGTTGTGCCCTGCCTCAGTGCTGCAGGATCTGGGAGAGGAAGAGCTTGGTCCGATCGGACTGGGGGTTGTCAAAGAACTGATCCGGCACGTTCTCTTCGATGATTTGCCCCCGGTCCATGAAGATCACCCTGTCCGCCACCTGCTTGGCAAACCCCATCTCGTGGGTGACGCAGAGCATGGTCATCCCCTCGTGGGCCAGCTCCACCATCACATCCAGCACCTCCCGCACCATCTCGGGATCCAGCGCTGACGTCGGCTCGTCAAACAGCATGATCTGGGGATTCATGCACAGACTGCGGGCGATGGCCACCCGCTGCTGCTGGCCACCGGAGAGCTGCCCCGGATACTTGAGCGCCTGCTCGGGGATCCGCACCCGGCGCAGGAAGTTCATGGCGATCTCCTCGGCCTCCTTGCGCGGCAACTGCTTGACCCAGATGGGCGCCAGGCAACAGTTCTCCAGCACGGTCAGATGGGGGAAGAGGTTGAAGTGCTGGAACACCATGCCCACCTCCCGGCGCACCGTCTCGATGTTCTTGAGATCGGAGGTCAGGGCCGTGCCCTTGACCAGGATGTCTCCGCTCTGGTGCTCTTCCAGCCGGTTGATGCAGCGGATCATGGTGGACTTGCCCGACCCCGATGGTCCACAGATGACGATCTTCTCCCCTCTGCCCACCTGCAGGTTGATGTTGCGCAGCACGTGAAACTCACCGTACCACTTGTTGACCTCTTTCAGTTCGACAACTGCGTCCGTTTTCATATCAGAACGACTCCTAATGCTTGTGGCCCGTGTTGAGTTTGCGCTCCAGATAGATGGAGTAGCGGGACATGCCAAAACAGAACATCCAGAAGATCATGGCGATAAAGACATAAGCTTCGGTGGAATACCCCAGCCAGGCCGGATCCGCCAGGGCCACCTTGGAGATGGCCAGCAGATCGAACAGCCCGATGATCAGCACCAGGCTGGTGTCCTTGAACAGGGAAATAAAGGTGTTCACCAGGGAAGGAATGGTGATCTTGAGGGCCTGGGGCATGATGATGAAGCCCATCACCTTCCAGTAGGAGAGCCCGAGGGCATCCCCCGCCTCATATTGCCCCTTGGGGATCGCCTGCAGCCCCCCTCTCACCACCTCGGCCACATAGGCCGCCTGGAACAGGATGATGCCGATGAGCGCCCGCAGCAGCTTGTCGAGCTCCACCTCGGTACTCATGAACAGTGGCAGCATGACGGACGCCATGAAGAGCACAGTAATGAGCGGCACCGCCCGCCAGAACTCGATGTAGACGGTACAGAGGCTGGAGATGACCGGCATGTGGGAGCGGCGCCCCAGTGCCAGCAGGATGCCGAACGGCAGTGCTACGACTATGCCCACCACCGCCAGCACCAGGGTGAGCATCAGCCCGCCCCAGCGGTTCGTTTCCACCACCTCCAGCCCCGCTCCCCCATGGATGAGGAAGAAGGCGATGACAGGGAACACCAGCAGGGTGAAGAGCGCCAGCCACCCCTTGCGCGGGGTCTTTGGCCAGATGAGCAGGGCCAGCAGCGCCGCCAGACCGGCGAAGGTCAGGTTGATGCGCCAGTACTGATCAGCCGGGTAGAAGCCATAGAGATACTGCCCCAGCCGGCTCTCGATGAAGATCCAGCAGGCACCGCCCTGGACGCAGGCCTCGCGGCTGCTCCCCTGCCAGGTGGCCGAGAACAGCGCCCAGTCCAGTGCAGACCAGATGAGTGGCAGCAACAGATAGGCCAGCACCAGGGTCAGCAGGCCGTTCCACCAGTTGGGGAAAAGGTTCTGCCTGATCCAGGCGAGCGGCCCCCGACGGTGGTTGGGAGGCGGCAGCGCCTCCTGCAATTCATTCACGAACATGACAGCTCCCTAGCGCTCAACCAGCGTCATTCTGCGGTTGTAGATGTTCATCAGCACCGAGGTGGTGATACTGATGACGAGATAGACCCCCATGGTCATGGCGATGACCTCGATGGCCTGCCCTGTCTGGTTGAGAGTCGTCCCCATGAACACCGAGACCAGATCCGGATAGCCGATGGCGGTCGCCAGGGAGGAGTTCTTGGTGAGGTTCAGATACTGGCTGGTCAAGGGAGGGATGATGACCCGCATGGCCTGGGGAATGATCACCAGCCGCAGCGTCTTGGTGGGCGAGAGCCCGAGGGCGGAAGCCGCCTCAGTCTGACCCTTGCTGATGGCCAGGATGCCGGATCGCACTATCTCGGCGATGAAGGCCGCCGTATAGATGGTGAGCGCCAGCAAGAGGGCCGCGAGCTCCGGCAGCACCGTCAGCCCGCCCCGGAAGTTGAACCCTTGCAGCGCAGGCACGCTCCAGCTGAGCGGGCTGCCCGCCAGCAGGAAGGTGATACCCGGGAGCAGCATGACCAGGGCGGCCACACAGCGCCAGAACGGGAAGATCCTGCCGGTCAGGGCCTGACGGCGGCGAGCCCAGCGGCCCAGCCCCCAGCTCAGCAGCACCGCCAGCACCAGTGCCCAGAGCACGTAGCCGAATCCCTCTTCGAACAGGGGCTTGGGCAGATAGAAGCCACGCACGTTGAGGAAGGCGAGCCCACCTATATCCACGCTCTGACGCGGGGAAGGCAGGGTACGCAGCACCGAGAAGTACCAGAAGAAGATCTGCAGCAGCAGCGGGATGTTGCGAAACGTCTCTATGTAGACGGCCGCTATCTTGGCCACCAGCCAGTTGCGCGACAGGCGCGCGACCCCGAGTGCGAACCCGAGCAGGGTGGCAAACAGGATGCCGAGCACGGAGACCAGCAGGGTGTTGAGCAGACCCACCACGAAGGTGCGACCGAAGGTATAGGTCTCGTCGTAGGGGATGAGGCTCTGCAAGATGCCGAAACCGGCCGTGTTGCCCAGAAAATCAAAGCCTGTGGTGATGCCACGGGTGGCCAGATTGGTCAGGGCATTGTTGACGATGTAGAACAGAAACCCGATAACCGCCGCGATGGCCAGGCACTGGAAGAGCAGCGCCCGCACCTTGGCGTCATACCACCAGCGGCCCTGTTCTTTCCTATGGTTTGATGCGTGTAACGCCATGAGGATAACTCCGACAAAGCCAGGGAAAACATGGGGGGCCAGGCCCCCCGGTGACTGTCGACTCAGCGGATGGGTGGCGCGTACATCAGACCGCCCTTGTTCCAGAGGGCATTGATGCCGCGATCAATCTTGAGGGGGGAGCCGGCACCGACGTTGCGATCGAAGGATTCACCGTAGTTGCCGACCTGTTTGACGATGTTGTAGGCCCATTTGTCATCCAGCCCCAGCACAGTCCCTTTGGGCTCTTCCAGCCCCAGCAGGCGACGGATGTCAGGATTGGTGGACTTGAGCATCTCGTCCACGTTGGCAGAGGTGACCCCGGCCTCCTCGGCATTGAGCATGGCGTTGAGGCTCCAGCGCACCACCTTGAACCACTGATCGTCACCCTGACGCACGGCTGGGCCCAGCGGCTCCTTGGAGATGACCTCCGGCAGCACCACGGCCTCCTCTGGCTTGGTGAGCTTGATCTTGAGGGCATAGAGCTGGGACTGATCCGAGGTCAGCACGTCACAGCGGCCGGCTTCGAAGCCCTTGACGGTCTGATCCGAGGTATCGAACACCACTGGGGTGTACTTCATGCCTGTCTCTTGATCAGATCTTGATCCCCTGTGCCATCAAATCCTTGGCGGCAAGAAAGCCATCCAGTTTACTTTGCAGGGCTTCCCAGCCTTCCCAGAGGGCGCCCCAGCTGGCAATTCCGGTTCGCTTGCTGTCCATAAAGCCCCCCAGTCTGGCTATCGCCATGTAGGCCCACTGCAAGCTCCCGGCGCGCTCTTTGCGCTTGCGTTTTCCCTTGTCCAGATAGCCCAGTAGCTGACATTCATCCGGGGTCAGCACCGTTTCTGCGGACTGGCTTTCTACGTGCTCCGCTTCTTTTAGCAGCCCTTGTGCCCTGAGCGCTTGCGGCAGGGTGAAGCTTTCTCTGAGCTGTAACAGCCTGACTGCAACAAACGAGAGGATCGAGACCATGCGCTCCAGATTATCCGGCTCCTCCATGCGTTGCCTCTCGGCTCCTGCTCCGGTTTTCCATGCCTTATGGAACTCCTCGATCCGCCAGCGATGGGTATAAATGTCGATGACGCGCA